>JBDSAQ010000286.1:0-2883 GCA_039922095.1 Ginsengibacter sp.
AAATTGAGAAAGGCGAATTGCCAAACGATATAGAATTAACAGGCAAAATAATAAAGGATATTTGCTATTACAATGCAAAAAAGTATTTTAACTGGTAAATCATAAACGAGTATATCACACTAATCACTCGCTCCCCCTCTCCCCCGGAGAGGGGTTGGGGTGAGGTAAAACAAATATCATGTCAAAAAAAATAGTAACCCTCGGAGAAATAATGTTACGTTTATCAACACCGGATTTCAAACGATTTGTACAGGCAGACAGCTTTGATATAACCTATGGCGGCGGCGAAGCAAACGTGGCCGCCGCTTTGTGCAATTATGGTTTGAACGGAACTTTTGTTACTAAAGTTCCCAACAATGCAATTGGTCAATCTGCAATAAACCATTTACGGCGTTATGGTGTAGATACCCAATATATAGTAAGAGGCGGTGACCGGCTCGGCATTTATTTTTTAGAGAATGGGGCATCAATGCGGGCATCGCAGGTAATATATGACCGGGCACATGCTTCTATTGCTGAAGTGGAGATAAGTGAATTTGATTTTGATAAAATATTTGATGGTGCTTCATGGTTTCATACAACTGGTATTACGCCGGCATTAAGCGATAAGGCTGCCGCATTAACTGAGGCGGCATTAAAAGCTGCCAAAGCAAAAGGTATAACCACCAGTATTGATCTTAATTACAGAAAAAAATTATGGAGCAAAGAAAAAGCAAGAGAAGTAATGACTAAGCTTTGCCAGCATGTTGATGTATGTATAGGGAATGAAGAAGATGCCGATACTACTCTTGGTTTTAAGGCAAAAGATACAGACGTAACCAAAGGTGAATTAAACCTTGAAGGATTTAAAGATGTGTTCAATCAAATGCAGGATAAATTTGGATTTAAATATATTGCCTCTTCTCTAAGAGAAAGCCATAGCGCCAGCGATAATGGATGGAGTGCATTGGTGTATAACGGCAAAGAGTTTTATCATACCAAACAGTATGAAGTCCGTATAGTTGACCGGGTTGGCAGCGGCGACAGTTTTGCCAGCGGCTTTATTTATGGCCTGGTAACCGGTATGTCAATGCCTGATGCTGCTGAGTTTGGTGTTGCGGCTTCTGCACTAAAACATACTATCCCCGGAGATTTGAATCATGCAACTTTAAATGATGTAAAAGAATTGATGAAGGGTGACGGTAGTGGGAGAGTGCAGAGGTAAAAGCCCCCTGTCCCCCAACGGGGGAACTTAGGTTCAATGATCTTTCTTAATAATAAAACTCTTAAAATAATATGAATAATAGCCAGCAAATAACTAACATAATTGTTGAACAGGGTATCCTCCCTCTTTATTTTAATGCTGATGACACGGTAAGTGTTGATGTATTAAGAGCTGTTTATAAAGCAGGTATCAAAGCTGTGGAATATACCAACCGGGGAGAAGCCGCCTTAATCAATTTTAAGAAATTGATTGAAGTAAGAAACAATGAAATGCAGGGATTGATGCTCGGGATAGGCACCATTAAAAACTTACAACAAGCCGAAAGCTATATTGCTGCAGGTGCTGACTTCCTGGTTAGCCCGGGTTTTGTAAAAGAAGTTGCAGACTATGCAGTTGGCAAAGATATTTTTTATGCTCCGGGATGTATGACTCCCGGTGAAATTATTGCCGCAGAGAACTGTGGTATAAAATTTATTAAGCTTTTTCCGGGTAATATGCTGGGGCCCGAGTTTCTCAGCGGCATCAAAGATATCTTCCCCAAATTATTATTTATGCCTACCGGGGGTGTTGATACCACAAAAGAAAATATTGAAGGATGGTACAACGCAGGAGTATGCGCTGTAGGAATGGGCAGTAAACTTATCAGCAAAAAACTAATGGAAACAAAAGATTACACAACAATAGAAAAGAAAACAAAAGAAGTTTTGGAAATTATCGCTTCAATAAAAAAATAAAAACTCTCCAATCTTGGGAACATAAGAGTCAGCAATGACTAATGACTAATGACTTATAATTAATACGATCTTTGGAGTTAAAAAAAAATGACGATGCAAGCAATAGGAAAATACAGGTGGACGATTTGCGGGCTGTTGTTCTTTGCAACAACAATCAACTATCTCGACAGGCAGGTTTTAAGTCTTCTGCAACCCTACCTTGCTGAAAAATTTAAATGGACAAATACCGACTATGCAAACATTACTGCGGTGTTTCAATTTGTGTATGCTTTCTCCATGTTATTTGCTGGTCGTATCATTGATAAATTAGGTACAAAAAAAGGATATGCATGGGCAATAATTATCTGGTCTGTTGCTGCTATTATACATGCATTGGCTATACCCATTGGCGAAAGTATGTCTGCCATTCTCGGGTGGGCAGGTATTGCAGGCTTCTCGGTTTCTGTTTTGGGGTTCATGTTTTCCCGGGCTTTCTTAGCCATTGGAGAAGCAGGCAATTTTCCGGCAGCAATTAAAGCTACAGCGGAGTATTTCCCCAAAAAGGAAAGGTCTTTCGCCACAGGTATTTTTAATTCGGGTACAAACGTAGGCGCTATCCTGGCACCCCTTACTGTGCCTTGGATAAGGATAAAATGGGGCTGGGAAATGGCTTTTATTATTATGGGGCTTATCGGTTTTTTATGGTTGATCTTGTGGCTTGTGGTTTATAAAAAACCTGAGAACCAAAAAAGGCTTTCCGCTGCTGAGCTGGCATATATTAATAGTGGAGAAGAAGAAACATCAACTGTTATAACAACAGAGACAGAAAAGGAAAAGGTATCATGGATAAGATTATTAGGCTATAAACAAACCTGGGCTTTTACTTTCGGCAAGTTTATGACTGATGGGGTATGGTGGTTTTTTTTATTCTGGTTGCCGGCTTATTTAAAAGCGCAATACGGTCTG
>JBDSAQ010000287.1:0-3335 GCA_039922095.1 Ginsengibacter sp.
CAGGTTTACGAAAAGTGAAAGCCGGCAAGCTTATTTGTACAACTTATCATGTGTATAATGAACACGGGAAACATATTTTAAAAGAAACTGATTGGTTTGATATGAAGTCTTCATCACAGGAAGAACTTACACCCCAATTAGAAGAAGATATTGAGAAAATTGAATGGGTAAACATCTTAGATATAAACGACAAGCTAAAAAATTCCTACGCATTAATTGCTGATGTACTTATTAACTCAGGTATAGATATTAGCAAATAATTTCTTTATTATTTATAGCGTTCTCCAAACCTCTTTCGGAAGAAACCGGGATACATCGCCGCCATTTTTTATAACATCCCGTACAAGCGTAGAAGCTACAGAAGTGAACTGCGGCAGGCACGTTAAAAAAACAGTTTCTATATTTCCGTCAAGGCTTCTATTCATATCTGCAATAGCTTTTTCGTACTCAAAATCATTAACGTACCGTATACCTCTAAGTATAAACCGGGCATCGTGTTTTTTACAACAGTTAATTGTGAGCCCATCATAAATTACGGTCTTTACTTTAGGATCATCTTTATATATTTCACTTAACCAGCCGAGCCTTTTTTCTTCAGAAAACATAGGTTCCTTATTAGTATTTCTTCCAATGCCAATTACAAGCCTGTCAAATAATGGCAAAGCCCTGTCTATAATATCTATGTGCCCTAAGGTGACCGGATCAAAAGTGCCGGGGAATAAACAAATTCGCATAATTGACAATTGAGAATGAAAAATTGGCCAGTTTCCATTGTAAAAAATGATACACTATCAGCCTTGTTTTCCACTAAGTAAATACAACACAGCCATCCGGATAGCCACCCCGTTTTCTACCTGCTGCAATATTATCGAATCCTTTGAATCTGCAACATCACTATCTATTTCAACTCCCCTGTTGATAGGGCCTGGGTGCATAATAATAATTTCTTTACCTATTTCAGCTAATATCTTTTTGCTTATCCCGTAGGCAAGATTGTATTCCCGTAAAGAAGAAAATAAAACCTGGTTTTGCCGCTCTAATTGTATACGCAAAATATTAGCAACATCACACCATTGTAATGCTTTTTTTAAATTATATTCAACTTTAACTTTCAGTGCTTCTCCGATGTACTTTGGAATAAGTGTGGGTGGGCCTGCAACCATTACTTCTGCACCGGTTTTTTTTAATAACCAGATATTGCTTAGTGCCACTCTTGAATGCATGATATCACCAATTAAAACAACTTTTTTACCTTCAAGACTCCCTAATTTTTCTTCGATTGAAAAAGCATCTAATAAAGCCTGGGTAGGATGTTCATTAATTCCATCACCTGCATTTATAATTGCAGCAGGAATATGCTTTGCAAGAAAATGCGGGGCTCCGCTTGCATTGTGCCTCATTACTACCATGTCTACTTTCATGGACAGAATATTGTTTACAGTATCCAGTAAAGTTTCTCCTTTTGATACTGACGAACCAGAAGCAGAAAAGTTGATAGTATCGGCGCTTAACCTTTTTTCTGCAAGCTCAAAGCTCATTCTTGTACGGGTAGAATTTTCGTAAAATAGATTTACGATAGTAGTATCTCTTAAAGACGGAACCTTTTTAATAGGTCGTTGTAAAACTTCTTTAAACTGTTTGGCGGTGGAAAGAATTAAATCAATGTCCTGCTTTTGTAAATCTTTAATGCCAAGCAAATGTTTTGTAGAAAGTTGCATTAAAAATCAAAGTTAAAGTAAAATTGTCTGAACCATTATTTTTATGATTTACATGATTAGAACTGAATTTCAATACAGCATCACTTCCTCGCTGGCCCACTCTACTTTTACTTTTTGGGAAACAATTGAATCTATTGCTTTGCCATAATAATCTGGCTGGATGGGCAACTGACGGCTAAATTTTCTATCAATCAATACACAAAGCTCTACTTTTTGAGGACGGCCAAAATCCTGTAATGCATCTAATGCAGCCCGGATAGTACGGCCCGTATACAATACATCATCAATTAATATTACTTTTTTATCTTCTATTGAAAAGGTAATATCTGTTTGATTTGCCAACCGTAATTCCTTGCGGAGATCATCTCTGTAAAAAGTAATATCTAATTTTCCATATTGAATTTTCTTGCCAGTATTTAATTTTTTTAATTCAGTTACAATTCTATCTGCAAGATAAATTCCACGGGGTTGAAGCCCTATTAAAACCGTCTCACTAAAATCTATACTGTTCTCCAGCAACTGATGACTCAATCTGAGTATAGTAATATGCAATTGATATTTATCAAGAATTATTTTCATAAACCTAAACCCTATAGATGATTATAGTATTTGCTTTGTGCTAAATGTAACTGCGCAGTAAGCTAAATGACTAAGTGTTTATTATCACATATCTTTTTAACCTGGTTTACTTTATATATTTTTTAAAAAATTCCATAGTCCTTTTCCATGCAAGGGTAGCGGCGGCTTCATTATAACGGGTACCAGCCGTATTGTTGTGAAAAGCATGATTAACCCCTTCGTACATGTATAACTCATAAGTAATATTATTTTTCTTCAAAGCTTCCTCATAAGCTGGTATACCTGCATTTATCCTTTCATCCAAACCTGCATAATGTAATTGTAAGGCGGCCTTTATTTTAGGCACATCTTCAGCAGCAGCCTGTGCACCATAAAATGCAACTGCAGCTTTCAATGCCGGTGGCGCATTCACTGCTAACTTGTTACTCATACCACCACCCCAGCAAAAGCCAACACACCCGGCATTACCGTTATAATCTTTACGTGTGTTCAGGTAGTCAAAAACATTCAAAAAGTTTTTAAGATTGTCTTCAGCTTTTAGCTCCTGGAAAAATTTCCTTGCCTCATCTTCATCAGCAGCGATTTTGCCAAGAGCCGCCAAAGCATTTGGGGCAATTGCCAAATAACCTTCCCTGGCGGCTCGCCTTGCTACATCTTCAATATGTTCATTTAATCCACGGTTCTCATGTATAATAATTATTGCGGGATATTTTTTGTTCTCTTCAGGCCTTGCCACGTAAGCTTTCATTTCATTAGGTACACCGGGGTAAGTTATGTATTCTGTAAACAGATCCTCGTTAGTGGTAACTGCAGCATTTGCATAATTATTCTCCAGTAGCGGCAGCAGGCTCATAGCTGCAACTGTGCCCCCCGCTAATATAGCAAGGCGTTTTAAAAATTCCTGCCTGTTAAGAGGTTTGTGTGTGTATTCATCATAAAGATTAATAATGCGCTGGTCCATATTTTTTGATTTTGGTAAAGTTAGTAAGTTTCAATTAATGAAGACTTGTAACGCTTCCTGCTTTTTTTTATTTACTT
>JBDSAQ010000288.1:0-4352 GCA_039922095.1 Ginsengibacter sp.
GGAGCAATTTTGCTGCTCCAGTTTTTGGTATGTTCATGCTCATATTTTTGTAAACGTGGATGATGCGGCTCATCCAAAAAAGGAAGATTTATCAATGCCAGGTCTAATAATTCAACATCGAAGGCGCCATGTTTTTCGGCCAGCCCAACTATCCATGATGCTATTGCAGGGCCCTTTCTGCCGGCCTTGTGGAGGTTGTTATTATTTTCAGATTAAGCATTATGCAGTTATTGTATAGGACAGTGCCATGCCTTTATGATTTAAATATAAATTTATTCACGTTATTTATCTCATCCTGATTGATCATATGCCCCATATTGGGATATATTTTTTCAATAACGGCTGCATTCAATTTTTTTAAAACAGATACTGATTCTCGAACTCTCTCTATAGGAACATGCGGATCAGGATCACTTGTGCCGATGAAAACAGGAGTGTCTTTAAAATCGCCTTTATAATTCTCAGTGTATACTTTATCACCAATAAGCCCACCCGTAAAAGCAACAACACCACCAAACTCTGAAGCATTTCTTGCAACAAATTCAAGTGTTAAACAGGCGCCTTGGGAAAAGCCTAAAATGTAAATATTCTTCGAAGGGATATCTTTATTAATAAGATCATTTACCAGGTCTTGTAACAGCAATAATGCAGAAGAAAGCCACGGCTCATTTTGTACCGGAACAGCAAGAAAAGAATAAGGATACCATGAATTATTAGTTGCCTGCGGCGCCATCAATGTAAAATCATTTACATCCAAACCTGATGAAAGCGATAAAATATCCTGTGCATCAGCGCCACGGCCATGCAGCATTATTAAAACTTTACCGGTGCTGCTTAATGTCTTTCCTGCTGTTATTATATTTTTTGTGTGCATGTTTGTTGTATGATTTAAAACATACTTCTTCTCTTATAAGGCAGGAAGTATTTCTTCTATTTTAGCCCTTTCAGATTCATAACGTTGTGGTAATTTAAGATGCGAGCCTAATTCATTTACAGGCTCATCTATGGTGAAGCCCGGGTTGTCAGTTGCCAGCTCAAATAGTACACCCCCGGGCTCTCTGAAATATAATGAGAAGAAATAATCACGATTTATTTTTGTCGTAATGCTTAATCCTTTGCTTAAAACCTTGTCCCTGTATTGCATTAAAATATTATCATCTTTTACTCTGAAAGCCACGTGGTGATTAATTCCGGCAGCGCCGTAGCCATTTGCCCCAAGGGGAGATTCCACAATGTCAACAATGTTTGCAGTTTCAACAGCATTGGTAATAAACCTGTAGCGGTTTCCCTGCTGTTCCTGCAATTCGTACCCAAGTACATCAGTTAAGATTATGGCTGTAGGTTTTACATTTCTGAGCGTTAGGGTTACACTGCTAAATCCTCTGATACCTACTTCTGAATTTACCTCACTTGTTTCCCAGGGTTTCCTGCCGTCAATATTTTTAGAAACAACAAGCTCCATATTTAATCCATCCGGATCCTCGAAAGCCAAATACTTTTCACCAAATTTTTCATTAACACTATCATGAACAATATTGAATTTTTTAAACCGCTCTTCCCAAAACTGAAGGCTTTCTTCAGGCACTGAATATCCAATTTCAGTTGCCATTCCTGTTCCTGTATGGCCTTTCTTTACACCTGCCCACGGAAAAAAAGTCAGGATAGTTCCGGCATGGCCAACCTCATCTCCATAATACAAATGATAAGTTTGGGGGTCATCAAAATTCACTGTTTTCTTCACCAGCCTCAACCCTAATACCTTTGTATAAAATTCATAATTACGCCTTGCGTCAGATGCGATAGCGGTGATATGATGAAGTCCCTGAATTTTTTCCATGATTATTATTATTTGTGAATGGGTTAAAAATTGGCATTAAAAACTATCAATTGTCAGGATTACTGCCAATACCATTTGCTCATTATGCCTGCCTGATTAATTGTATTTCGGCATGTATTTTCACCTCGTCGCTCACTACTATACCGCCACCCTCAGTAACAGCATTCCACGTTAAGCCAAAGTCTTTTCTGCTTATTTTACCAGTAACGGTAAACCCTGCTTTTGTTTGCCCATAAGGATCAACTATAGTACCACCGTATTCTACATCCACAGCCATCGGTTTGGTAATTCCGTGAATCGTTAAATCCCCAGATACTTTTCCATCATTCCCATTACTTTCATATTTGTGGCCTGTGAATTTTAAATGCTTATTCTCTTCTGAGTTAAAGAAATCAGCAGACTTAAGATGTGTATCTCTTTGAGGGCTGTTTGTATCAATCGAGTCTATGTCAGCAGTAAACTCGATTTTTTTCGTGGTCTCAAAGTTTTCATTTTCTGTTTCAACTTCCAGGTTAAATTTTTTAAAGTGTCCTGTAACTGTTGTTATCATAAGGTGCTTTACCTTAAATGTAATTTCGCTGTGTGAGGGGTCAATGACCCATTTTACTGATGACATGTTAATTATTTTATGGTTTAAAAATTTATTGAAGCCTCAATAAGTTATCTTATTTACCGCTGGCTGCAATTTGTAAAATTAAACACAAGACATAAGTGTTCAGTTGAGGTATGATAATAAATTGTATTGATATAGGTCACAGATTTATCTGCCTGTTGCCATTTCTTTTCGTATCCGGCTTAAAGTCTCTCTTGTAATGCCGAGGTATGAAGCTATCATATGCTGGGGTACACGTTTAAAGCAATCAGGATATGTACTCATAAATTTGAGGTACTTTTCTTCAGCAGTTTCACTTAATGAACCCATTAATCTTTTTTGGGTGGCAATTAAATTATTTTGGGTAAGAATATGGAAGTAATGTTCAACTTTCGGAATTTTTTCAAGCATTATATCCTGTGATGGCCTGGTAATTAGTAACACATCAGTATCTTCTAATGCCTCAATATTAAACATGGAAGGTTCATTAGTAAGAAAGCTGTAAATATCAGCCATCCACCAGCCCTCCAATGCAAATTGCAAAATATGTTCAGCTCCTTTTTCATCAACAGTGTAAGAACGCAAAAGCCCCTTTTCTACAAAAGCAGTGTATTTACAAATATTGCCTTCCTGTAAAAGAAAATGTTTTTTACGAAGCCTTCTTGAGATAAAGAGGCTCTTACAAAAGTCAAATTCTTCCCCGGTTATGGAGATCTTTTCACTAAACTTTTGATGTAATAATTCAAACATAGCATAGATTCAAGTCTTAATATATTCCCTTGTTGACTGTTGTTAGCCAGCCCTGGGATTGAAGCTCAATTGAGAAATAAAAGTACAAGTTAATAACTATGACCCAACAGAATTTCGTCAGTTCCACGGCTTTGCATTGTTAGCGGCTTGGATTCTTCTTCATGTTATATAAGCTTGTCAACTTTAATTTTTTATTGTTCCATTCTTCCTCAATAATGCTGTAATATGCAGAATTCCTTCTTGTATTATTATCCCTTAGCATGTCATTTCGAAAAATCCCTTCAAATTGACCGCCGATCTTTTCAATTGCTTTGCGTGAGCGTAAATTATTCTCATCTGTTTTTAATTGAACACGTACCGCTTGCAAATTTTCAAAACAATGTGTTAGTAACAATAATTTACATTCCAAATTCACTTCTGTCGCCCAATAATCGGGATGCAGCCAGGTAGAACCTATTTCTAATTTCTTATGGTTGGCTTGAATATCTAAAAACCTCGTGCTTCCAATTATTTTATTTGCTTGCTTATGAAAAATAACAAATGGAAATTGATTTCCTTTCTCTCTTTCAGTTATTGCAGAAGTAAAGTTTTTTAAGAATGTATCTGAATCGCTGCCGTCATATGTATAGAATTCCCAAATTCTTTTGTCTTTTGCTAAAGCCTCAAGTTCAGTAAAATGCTCTTTGTTTAATGAGATTAAGTCTACTGTTAGCCCTGTCAATGTTGTGGGGTAACTTATCCACTCAGTCATGTTGTTATATTTGGTGCTATGCTTTCGCAGGCTTAGCGTTTGGTCTTATATCGTGATGAATAGCCATTGATATTTCTCATTGGTTATATGTGCATGCATTTTTGTTAAATGCCAATAAGCTTTTACTTTATTAACTCCATTAAATTTTCAGGTTTTGATAATGTGCCAAATCCAAATTTTTTATATAAGCCGTGAGCATCACTTGTTGCCAGTCTCCAAACTCTTATTGCCTGCATGCGCCATTCTGTTATGGTATCTTTCTTAATAATAATTTCCATGTCAAGTTTAATGAAATAAAATGTTGATAACCAAATACAGGTTTGGAACTTGTATTCAATATGTCAGGTTCATAGAGAACGCCAAGTCTAAAATAATTTCCTAACCTATATTGTGCAGAAAGACTTAATCCTAAACCTTTATTA
>JBDSAQ010000289.1:0-2766 GCA_039922095.1 Ginsengibacter sp.
TTTTTATTATGATCAAAAGCAACGCAAATACCGGTTTTTATTTTAGCTATTATTTTAGAATAGTCCGGGATGCTTTTGTTAAAAACTGACATAAACAGATAACATAAAAGAATCCCGGCTAAAAAAGCCGGGATTTTTGTTTAAAGCTATGAAGAAGAGAATTTCCATACAAGGTTATGAAGGCAGCTTTCACCAGGCGGCGGCATGGCAATTTTTTGGAAAAGAAACAGATGTGATTTGTTGTTCTACTTTTAAAGAAGTTATTAAAATTGCTGAACATAAAAAGGAAAGTGACGGGGGCATTATGGCCATTGAAAATTCCATAGCCGGAAGCATATTGCCCAATTATAATTTATTGCAAAAAAGTACTTTAAAAATTGTGGGGGAAGTTTATCTTCAGATACATCAGAATTTATTGGTTAATCACGGTGTTACGTTAGAAGATATCCGTGAAGTTCATTCTCACCCGATGGCTATTCAGCAATGTTTCGGTTTTTTAGACAAACATTCATGGAAGCTTGTAGAAACTGAAGACACCGCCCTAAGCGCTAAACATATACACCAGCGTGGCAGTAAACATATTGCCGCAATTGCCGGAAAGCTGGCTGCCGATCTTTTCCAGTTAAAAATAATTGCTCCCAATATTCATACACTTAAAAGTAACTATACAAGATTTTTGGTATTACAAAGAGAAGAAATTGCAAATGAAATAACTGTTGCAGATAAGGCTTCTATAAATTTTCATACTGATCATTCAAAAGGAAGCCTGGCAAAAGTGCTCACACAAATTGCTGACGGTGGCATTAACCTGAGCAAGCTTCAGTCTATGCCAATCCCTGGCAGCGACTGGAGGTATTCGTTTCATGCCGACCTTGAGTTTGAAACATTGCAACAGTTAAATGAAGTGCTGGAAAAAATAAAACCCCTAACGGAAGAGATTAAAATATACGGAGTTTATAAAAATGGCAAATAAATAAAATGCAAACAGCAAAAAGACTTGAGGGGGTTGGAGAATATTATTTTTCTCAAAAGCTGAGAGAAATAGAAGCAATGAATAACGCAGGTAAGAACGTAATAAATCTTGGTATTGGAAGTCCTGATATGCCTCCACATCCTGATGTAATAAAGGTTTTATATGAAGAAGCGTTAAAGCCCGGTCAACATGCATATCAAAATTATAAAGGGAATATTGTTTTAAGAACTGCGATTGCTCAATGGTATAAAAAATGTTACGATGTAAACTTAAATCCTGACACAGAAATATTGCCACTTATAGGCAGCAAAGAAGGTATCATGCATATTTGTATGACTTACATTAATGAGGGCACACTTGTTCTAATACCCAATCCCGGCTATCCCACTTACAAAAGTGCTGCAACCATCGCGGGGGCAAATGTTCAAAAGTACTCACTAACAGAAAAAAATGATTGGTTTCCTGACTTTATAGAGCTTGAAGAAATAATTAATACCGCAAATAGTCTCCCCCAAGAGGGGAGATTTAGAGGGTCCCTCATGTTTGTTAATTATCCGCACATGCCAACAGGGCAATTGCCAACATTGGATTTATTTGTTCAATTGGTAGCCTTTGCAAAAAAGCATAATATTTTAATTTGCCATGATAACCCTTATAGCTTTATCCTTAACGATAGCCCCATGAGTATATTGGCAGTTGATGGTGCAATGGATGTAGTTATTGAATTAAACTCTTTAAGTAAAAGCCATAACATGGCTGGATGGAGAGTAGGAATTATGGCGGGAGCCAAAGAACGCATTGATGACGTGATCCGTTTTAAAAGTAATATGGATAGTGGAATGTTTTTGCCCCTGCAACTTGCTGCAGCGAAAGCTTTAGAGTTAGGAAAGGATTGGTTCGACGAAATAAACCTCGTTTATCGTAAAAGAAAAAAAAGAGTTTTGGAATTGTTAGACATATTAAAGTGTAACTATCATAAAAACCAGGGAGGAATGTTTGTTTGGGCCAGGATACCTTTGCTATGGGATAATGCTTATGATTTATGTGATAAAATATTAGAGCAATCAAATGTATTTATAACCCCCGGCGGAATTTTTGGAAGTGAAGGCGATAAATATGTCAGGGTGAGTTTATGCAGCACTGAAGAAAAGATTGAAGAAGCAATTAAAAGAATTTCGTTTCAAGAGGTTAAAAAATAATTTTTCATGAACAACCTTCCAAATTCAGCCGCTCAAAAAGTCTCCCCAGAAGGGGGAGATTTAGAGGGGGCCGCTTCTGTTATCACGATAGTGGGTGTTGGTTTAATCAGCGGATCTTTTGCTTTGGCTATGAAGGAAAAAGGCTTTGCAAAAAAAGTTATTGGTGTAAGCAGAACAAAAGCAAGTCTTGATAAAGCATTGGAGTTAGGAATTATTGATGAGGCAATGGAACTGGAACACGCTGTTAAGCAGAGTGATTTTGTTTATGTAGCTATTCCCGTTGATGTTACGGTTAATGTGATGCAGAAGATAATGGATCTTATAAATGAGAAACAAATTGTTGCTGATGCAGGCTCTACAAAATTTGCTTTGTGTAAAGCTTTAAAGAATCACCCTATGCGTAAGCGGTTTGTTGCCACACATCCAATGTGGGGAACAGAATACAGTGGCCCAGAAGCCGCCGTGAGAGGAGCTTTCGAAGGAAGGGCATGTGTGATCTGTGAGAAAGAAAAAAGTAATGCTGATGCGGTGACCGCTGTTGAAAATATTTATAAAGCTTTCGGCATGCACATAATTTATATGGATGCTGAAAGT
>JBDSAQ010000290.1:0-4758 GCA_039922095.1 Ginsengibacter sp.
TTCTCACTTGTAGAATATTTAAGTTTTTGGCTATTAAACCGATAAAATAAATATATTAGCGTTTGCTCTTTACTTTGAGGTTCTTTTAAAACAAATGTTGCTTCTGGCATAAATTGGCTTTCTGTAAATGTAGATTAAATTGCTCAGGGGACGCTACAGGGGACGTAACATTTTAATCTCAGTTAATTTTGTTTAACTGTCATGAATTAGTGTAGAAGCGGCTTATATAGTACTGTACGAGGTTTCAAAGCAAATGGAAAGAAACTAAAAAAGATATGTTTAACTCCTGTTCTGGGCACCGACCTTGTTGTTACAATAAAAGGGCGCAATTAGCGACCTTTTTTAATGTACAAGTGCCGGCTGAAGATAGCCGTCATCAGCATCGGCATAAGATATATTATTTAAATATCAGTAATTATCAAATTTGATTTTATGGCAGCTTGTAAATTTATAATTCCTTTTTCGGGCGAAGTAAATAGCATTCTTTTAAAAGCAAAAAATGCGGTTGAGAGCCAGGATGGAAATTTTAATGGAGATGAATCAACTGGAAATTTTAATGTAAGCGTTCTTGGCAGTATTATAAATGGCTCCTATTCTGTATCCGGTCATCATCTTAATATTGTTATTGAATCTAAATCATTTTTTATTCCCTGCAGCGCAATAGAAAGTTTTTTAAAGAAGAAAATCGAGGGGTAAAATTATAATAAATGCTTTATGTACCTGATAGTAAGACAGGAATTTTTTATTGTATTTTTATTTGAAAGCGACTGCATTGCCAGGTATCAGATATAAATATCAGTCAAAGGATAAATCCCCTGGGAACAAAAAATTTATTAATCCAATTCTTTTATCTGCATATTCCTGTAATAAATTTCAGCGCCCTCTGATTGTAATACTATATGGCCTTCTTTTGTATTACCTAAAAGTCCGCTGTTTACTATTTCTCCATTTAGTATATGAGTGATTTTGCCATTTTGAACTATTACTTCTGCTTTATTCCAATTCCCATTTGGTTTTTCAGCATCTTTTAATTTTACACCACGAAGCCAGTTTTTGGGCTCAGTCAGCGTATCATTATGTATAATCGTTGTACTGTCTGTCATCCAGAAATCACCACAATCACCTTCCTGAACCTGGTATTCAAGAGACCGTGGCCATATTTTATCGCCACTATAAAAATTTACGTGATACAAAATTCCTGCATCTCTTTTTGCATTCTCCCGTGGTGGATATTTTTTTTCGCCCCACTTAAATTCAACAGTAAAATGAAAATTGCTATACTTCTTTTCAGTAGCAATGTATCCAAAATCAGCCCCTGAAGCGTGCAAAATATTTTCTTCAAACTTAAAAACTTTTTGTGGATCATTGTTTTTCCCAGACTTTGCTAAATAAGTATACCACTCATTTTTATTATCAGCATTGAAAATATTTTTTTGCGCTGGTAATACAATACTAAACAGTATAGACCCACAGAAAAAAATAGCAGCCCGGAAAAAAGATGTTTTCATTGTCTTATTAATTAATGATTAAATTTTTTTACATCAACAGTTTAAAATATTATTTTAGTTATGCAAAATAGATATATTCTATAACCTGTAGCTTTATTAATCAAAAGATTGCTGAATATTTTACTACAACAAATTTTAAAAATAAAATTGGTTGAAAAAATTGAGGGGGGTGCACTTTTATAATCCGGTTGCTGTGAACAAACCGTCCAATAGACTATTGTACTCACCGGGATCAAAATATTATAATGCAAGTTTTCTTTCTATCTTATGGCACAGATTAACCAACACATAATTAAAAAGGCTTACGAAGCTTTCAACAAAAGAAATATTGATGAAGTTATTTCATTAATGCATCCTGATGTAAATTGGCCAAATGGCTGGGAAGGCGGTATCTTAAAGGGGCATAACGAGGTAAGAAATTATTGGGAGAGGCAATGGAAGGAATTGAACCCACACGTAATGCCTATATCTTTAAAGGAACCGAACAATGGACGAATAAGAGTAGAAGTTCATCAGGTAGTAAAGGATATGGGAGGTAATTTATTAATGGATGAAATAGTAATACATACTTATACATTTGAAAACAGGCTAATTAAAAGTATGGAAATTGAAAAGCCCTAAGTATTCGCAGCACGTTTATACTTTAATATAAACCTTTCGCTTATCTAACCAATAACCCACACTCCAGCAAAGCAACATAAAGGCAATAGCAAATAAGAAAGAACCTGTATAATCACCTGCAAATCTGAAAATATTCTGATATATCCAGCCAAATAAATTAGTGTTGGGTGAAACAGGTATCATATAAAGAATTGTAACAAGCAGTTCTGATAACAAATAAATAAATAATGGATTTTTACCAAACACCTGAAAAAAATTTGTCCATCCCGTTTTTTTTGCAAACTGTGTTACGTAAGTAAGCGCTGCAATTATAATGCAATCCAAACCAATAGTGAGTATTGCAAAACTACTTGTCCATAGTTTTTTATTTATGGGGAATAAAAGATCCCATAAATAGGCACAAGCTAATAAGCCACAGCCTGCCAGTAAAAGTTTGGCAAGCCCTTCATAAGAATCCCCTTTTTTCTGTATCCATTTTCCCACAATATAGCCTCCCACTACATTGCTTATAGCTGGTAAAGTACTTAGCCATCCTTCGGGATCAAATGCAACACCTTCTCCATAATACATATGGCTTTCTCCCATAAGCCACTTATCTAACTTAATACCAGCATTTCCCTGTAAGCTTAACGGATCTTCGACATCTCCAGACCAATACATTATTATCCAATACAAAAAAAGTAAAATGATACAAATGATAACAGATGATCTTTCTTTAAAAAAATAAATCATTAAAGACGCAATGCCGTAACATAAAGCTATTCTTTGCAACACACCCATTATTCTTGTGTTACTTATGGGAGCCGCAATAATATTATGATCTTTATCCAGGTGGAAAAAAGGGAACCAATACATGAGGTAACCGAGCAAAAAAATTATGAATGTGCGTTTTATGATTTTCCATAAAACCTTCGACTGTTCTATGTTTCCCCATTTTACCATTACAAAACTTTTGGCATTACCCACTGCAAATAAAAAAGAGGGAAAAACCAAATCTGTTGGTGTAAAGCCATGCCATTGCGCATGCAACAAGGGGGAAAAAGTAGTGGCATAATTACCCGGAGTATTTACTATGATCATAAAACAAACTGTTATTCCGCGAAATACATCAAGCGATAGATTGCGTGGTGAAGCAGGAGTTTGTAGTTGTGCAGCCATAAACTAAAGCGATAGATTTTAAATATACAGGTAAATAGAATTCAAATAAACACTTCTGAAAAAAAAGTACATTCGGCATTCTTAATCATCTCAAAAATTCTATTAATAAATTACTATGAATAAGATATTTGATTGCAGTGAAAATTATATTCTTGAAGATGAAGTAGCCCTGTTGCGGTCAATAGAGCAGGAAGATTTTATTCATTTGTTGCCATTTTCATTACAGGAACCCCAATTGTGGAAATATTCATTAATAAGCCCTGCCGGCGAAGATGGGCTAAAACAATATATGGATATAACTCTGGAGGCAAGAAAGGAAGGAAAGGAATATGCATTTATAGTGTTTGATAAACGTACTGAGCAATATGCCGGAAGTACACGGTTCTATGACATTCAACCTGAATATAAAACTATCCAGTTAGGCTATACCTGGTATGGAAAACAATTTCAGGGAACAGGGTTAAACAAACATTGCAAATACCTTTTACTTTCTTTTGCTTTTGAACAGGCTGGTATGGAAAGAGTGGAATTCAGAGCCGATAATAATAATGAAAGAAGTATAGCTGCAATGAAATCTATTGGGTGTAAAGTAGATGGTATACTTAGAAGCAATATGCCAACAAGAGAAGAAGGAATTAGAAGAGATAGCATTGTATTAAGCATTTTAAAAGATGAGTGGTTTGGTGAAGTGAAAGAAAAGCTGAAGGCGAAACTTGTATGAATATTTTTTGAAGCCTGACGATATTCTACCCTAAAGGTTTTTTTATTTGTCTTAATAAACTAAAGTAAGAGTGCCATTTTTAATAACAGGTTGCCCCGTATCACATTGCATTTCCGCAAAATAAACATGAGTGCCTATAGGCGCTAATAAGCCTTTATATTTTCCATCCCATGCAAAAGCTTTATCATCAATATTAAAATTGGTACGCTCAAAAACCTTCTCTCCCCAACGATTAACAATCACTAACGATTTGATAATGCCAATACCTTTTCCCTTTATATAAAACAGATCATTAATGCCATCGTTATCAGGGGGACTACTCCAGGGATTTCTCTTGAATATACAGTTATTGTGAAAAATAAATATGGTTGTAACAACTACGGTAAGCTTCTTTTTACGGATCTCATTCTTACATGATATTATTATACTTTTAATTTTTAATTTTGAATTCTCTGCCCGGGTGGCGAAATTGGTAGACGCACTGTGTTCAGGTCGCAGCATCCGCAAGATTGTGCTGGTTCGAATCCAGTCCCGGGCACCAAAACAATTTAAAAGCCCTTTTGGCATTGACTGGGAGGGCTTTTTAATTTGTGAGAGGAGGTGACAGATGACCTTTGTTTAATTTAAAATGGAAGTGTTATAAATACAAAAAAGATTTTCGCACTAATTCTTTTTTAATCATATTATAACTTACTCTTTTAGAAGAACCTTTAATTCTATAAATCAATTTCCCTTTATACACTTCTGGCA
>JBDSAQ010000291.1:0-3102 GCA_039922095.1 Ginsengibacter sp.
CGCACACTTACATTATGAATGCAGCTACAACATTTACAGATTCCCTTTATCTGAATGCCGAAGGTAATTTTAATGCTGTATTTGTTATTAAAATAAAGGGCGCTCTTTCAACAAGTACCTTTTCAAAAGTTCTTTTAAGAAATGGAACGCAGGCAAAAAATGTATACTGGGTAGTTGATGGCGCTGTAAGCATCAATGATTCTTCTGTATTTAATGGAACTATTATTTGCAATAACGCAGCAATCAACTTAAGTACAGGAGTTACACTTAACGGAAGGGCTCTTACAACCGGCGGAGCTTTAAGTACCGCTTCAGTAATTGCTACCTCGCCTTTTGGCAATTGCAACACACTTCCGTTAAAATGGCTTTACTTTAAGGGCACACCCGACAAGGGTAATATCTCTCTTGCATGGGGCACTACAAATGAAATAAATAATGGATTCTTTACTATTGAAAAGAGCATTGACGGTACTATGTTTAAAAAATTAACTATTGTAAATACTGCGAAAGAAAGCGGGGCTCAATATCATTATTTATTTACAGATCATGAACCATATAAGTCCGGCTACTACCGTATATCACAAACAGATAAAGACGGGCATAGAAATTATTACTGCACCATCCTGGTGAAGATGAACCTAAACCAGAGCTTTAATACCTTGCCCTATGTGCAGAATAATTACATATATGTTCGTACCTCAGGTGCTGTGCCTGGTAAAGGTTCTATTGAGCTGTATAATATAGAGGGTAAAAAAATATCTTCCCAAAAGATAATGCTGACCAAAGAAGTAAGCATTTATAAAATAGAAAAGTATTTGCATAAGGGGATATATGTACTTTATATAGAAAGCGAAGAGGAAAAGGTATATCATGGAAAAGTTATGGTACAATAAAATGCAGACCTTGAAATCAATGAACATTAGGAATATCCGGACTTATTTTAATTTTCTCTAAGGACAAATTTTTATTTTATTTCTTTGCTATAGCATTTTTACTTTACCATAAAGGATTGCAATCCGGTGGTACAATGGTTTTAAAAAAGTTAGTATGCAGGTAGTTTATTCCCCAGTTTCACTGTTAGGTGCATCTACCGGCTTTGACTGTGGTGATCCTTTCTGCCGCAGGAAAACTGAGAGCATTACAATGGCGAATATGGATAAAAATTCACTTTCCCAGTTTTGGAAAGATTCAAACCATAATCTTGAGTTACCTAAATATTTCCAAAGCGTTTCAGCAGGCAATTTTTTTAGTATTTGTTCTTCATTATAATCTTTCATGCTGCCATACCAGTGAAGAATAAATGATAAAATAAAAATTAAACCCATAGCATAACTAAGTGAGCGCTTATATAAGGAAAGAATAAACCCACCTTTTTTTACAGGCCATGGAGCATCTTTTTTGTGGGGATCAGGTTCCCGGTCAACCTCTTCTTTTTTATCCGGGTCTTTTGATTCTGAAGAACCTTTTTGATAAAGGAACATACTCAAAATAATAAATAATGCCATTTGTAAAAACTCACTTTCCCAGTTTTCAAAAGTAGATTGTATAAAATGTCCTGAAAATAAATAGGCCCCCATATCAATCATTTTTCCTCCTGCTTCATGCATTTGCTGGTTGTGTTCTTTAAGGCCTGTAATTGCCTGGCCAATTAGTGAGAGTATAAAAAGTAGCAGGAAAACAAGTGATAGCCCGTTATTTTTAAAGAACTTTTTCATGTTCAACTTTTATGACAGGAACTATAAAAAACATGCCACAAAAACTAAGAGATTGATATATCCCTATCATCTAATTAGGTATTTCTACGCACATAATTAGGTATTTCTACGCACAAGAAAATTGTTGTAATACATCCCGCTTTTAAAAACAATTGCTATATTTAATTTTTTTAATTCACAGTTAAGCTTCCCCTCTGCTCCGCATAAAAATCATTTTAAAAACTAACCTTCCTGATTATGCGCCATTTTTTACATTTAATCCGCCCTGTTTTATTTTTTATTATTCTTTCTTTTCTGTCTAATTCAGCTAATAGCCAGTCCCCATCTCAGTTAAGTATAAAAAGCTTTGCCATTTTTGGCGGTGATATTAATGCCAGCTTAACTGACACAACCAGAGCTGGTGTTGAACTAGCATCAAACGTAAGCATTACAGGGCGTGGCTCAATTGGCAGTCAAAGTTTTCTTATATTTAAGAACCAGGTAAACACAGATGGAAATATTTATGGAAGCACTGCTTTCATAGGTACTAGTTTCAGGCTTAATGGAGGGAGCATATCAGTGCTTAACAGGCAAAATTTTGGGGAGCCTGATGTATTATCTGTTGGTTCTCTGTCTGATTTTAGATCTCCGGGAAATATTTCAGTTAATGGAAATACCCAAATAGTAAATAATGGTACTGTGGCGGGTTTAGTAACACATCCATATGGAACTTTTTACAATGGGCCTGCGCCTGGAAATGGGGAATCATTTACGACTCCCATTTTTCCTGCACTCCCTGTATTGCCAGATACACTTACATTGCCTGCAGCGGGTACCACTACTATTTCTTCAACACAAACCATAACCCCGGGTAATTATCGCAGCATAAATTTAGGCCTAAGCACTTTCTCAAGTCAGCAGTTCATTACGTTTTCAGGAGTTGGATCTTATTTTTTTAATTCAATAACTAATAACTCAAAACACACTTTTATATTTGATTTTAAAAATAATACCACTGGTACTTTTAAAATTTATGTACAAGGAAATGTGGATTTGGGTAATATTGATATAAGTATTATAAATGGAGGAAGTGCCGCACGGATTTATACTGAAGTGCATGGAACCGGCACACCTGGCAATGGCTTTACTTCTTTTGCAATGAATACCACTAACGCAACATCCGCAAGCTGGTCTGGAACAGTGTTCGCACAGAATGGCGGAATCAGGATTGGAAATCTCAACACAGGTTCTGTTAATGTTATAAATGGCTGTATGTGGAGCTCCACTAAAGTAACTATTGGTAGAAACACTAGCTTCAGGTATGTTCCTTTATCCCCTTCAGCGGATCCTACTCCAAATTTTTTAATTCTTCCTTACTACCCCCCTCCGGCAGATGGAAAAACAAATA
>JBDSAQ010000292.1:0-2698 GCA_039922095.1 Ginsengibacter sp.
CAGCTGGAGCAATTGCAGCAAACTTTGATACAGAAAGACCAACAGTTTCAAAACACTTGCAAATACTGACTGAATGCGAATTACTCGAACAGAAACAAAACGGCAGGGAAATTTATTATCAGAGTAATGCCAAAAAAATGAAAGAAATAGCAGATTTTATTGAGCCATTCCGCAACATGTGGGATGAAAGATTTAATAAATTGGAAAACATAATGAAAAATTATAAAACAGAAAAATGATGTCACATCAGAGAGAGTAATATGGAAAAAAGAACAAACGTCAATGCTGAAGATGGCAAACAGGAATTAGTGATTACAAGGGAATTTGATTTACCCGTAGAGTTACTTTTTAAAGCATATGAAGAGCCTGAAATTGTTGAACAATGGATGGGAACTAAAGTGCTGAAACTTGAAAGTAAAAAACATGGCAGTTACCAATTTGAAACTACCGATCCTAAGGGAAACAAATACGGGTTCAATGGCGTGATCCATGAGTTTATCCCGAACCGGAAAATAACACGAACATTTGAAATGGAGAATACGCCTTTTGGTGCGTGGCTTGAGTTCCTGGAATTTGAACAACTTACTAACGACACAAGCAAACTCAATATGCATGTCGTATACAAAGCAGTTGCACTCAGAGACCAGATGCTGAAATTGCCCTTTGCTCAAGGCATAAACATGGCACATGACCGTATACAAGACATAGTAAGCAAATTAAAATAATACATTATGACTAAAAGAAATAAAATTATCTATTGGATTTCTACTATCTGGCTTGCATTGGGAATGGTATCAACAGGGATGGTGCAATTATTAAAAAAGCAGGAAGAAGTAGATATGATGACACATTTGGGTTATCCTCTTTATTTTCTAACGATACTCGGTATTTGGAAAATATTAGGAGTAGTTACAGTGCTTATTGCTAAATTTCCTTTACTAAAGGAATGGGCTTATGCAGGCTTTTTCTTTTCAATGTCTGATGCTGTCTTTTCTCACTTAGCCCTGGGAGATGGCGCCAAAGAATTTTTTGGACCAATATTATTATTAATCCTGACTGTGGTATCCTGGTATTTCAATCCCTATAGCTATCGGGAGCGAATAGAAAATCATCCCGATAATATCGCATTGGCATCAAGTTAATTATAATGATATTAGGTTAAAAGTGAGTGCAGGAAAGCATTTTGGAGCTTGAGGATTGAGATTTTTTATTCCCACGGCTTTTAAGCCGTGGGTGATGAAGGCTATATAGAAACACAATTAAAATAACATAATGTAACAAAGAAAATATAAACGTATGAGCAAAATCAATAACAATAAAAAGAAGTTGTCATCAGAAGAACGTGAAGCACTACTCAGCGCATTGAAAGCCCGTTTTGGTAAAAACATGGACCGGCATAAAGGTGTTGAATGGGCTAAAATACAAGCAAAGCTGGATGCGAATACTGAAAAACTGTGGTCGCTGAATGAAATGGAAAGAACTGGCGGTGAACCGGATGTTGTTGGTCATGATAAAAAGATGGGCGAATACATTTTTTATGATTGTTCAGCGGAAAGTCCTAAAGGCCGCAGAAGTGTTTGTTACGACCACGAAGCGCTGGAATCAAGGAAAGAGCATAAACCGGAAAATAGCGCTGTGGAGATGGCTGCTGACATGGGCATTGAACTTTTAACGGAAGAAGAATACCGGGCGCTGCAGAACCAAATGGCGGTAGGAAAGTTCGATACGAAAACCTCAAGTTGGGTAAAAACACCCTCTGAGATTAGAAAACTTGGCGGCGCTCTCTTTTGTGATCGCCGCTACGATCATGTCTTCGTGTATCACAACGGCGCAGAATCTTACTATGCGGCAAGAGGATTCCGGGGCTTGCTAAGAGTTTAATTTTGCACAGCTTAAAATTAATTTTACATTTATTCATTCTAATAATATACCTCTCTCATGGGCAAATTAGCAGAAATTAAAACTAAAGAAACCTCTGCAAGCGTGGAGGACTTTATCAATAATATTAAGGATGAGCAAAAACCCAAAGATAGTTTTGTGATTTTAG
The DNA here is from genome assembly GCA_039922095.1 of Ginsengibacter sp. Taxonomy (GTDB): domain Bacteria; phylum Bacteroidota; class Bacteroidia; order Chitinophagales; family Chitinophagaceae; genus Ginsengibacter. Next base: position 2,048 of record JBDSAQ010000292.1, read on the forward strand.
AAATGATGAAAAAAGCAACCGGGGAAGATCCAAAAATGTGGGGCAATTCAGTTATCGGTTTTGGTATTAAAAGGTACAAAAGCCCCGCGACTGGCAGGGAAGTTGATTGGCTCCGTATAGGTTTCTCTCCCCGTAAACCGAATCTATCGTTGTACATTAGCGTTGGTATTAAGGAGCATGCTGCTGCTCTTACAAAGTTAGGCAAGCATAAGACTGGTGTTGGTTGCCTTTACATAAATAAGCTGGAGGATATAGATATAAAAGTTCTGAAGCAAATAATAGGTGCATCGTTAATCCGATAGCTATCGGAACGAAAGTAGAAGCTTATCAAATGATGTAATTTCTATTGAAGATTTGGCATCGTATAACCGGGTGGAATGGTTCATGAACTCGTGGTTTATTTCGCTTAGTGGGAAATGAACACAGAGGCTTTAGCATCAATAAATGAATAGAATGAATCCGAATGTTGATTTTTATTTTGATAAAGCCAAAAAGTGGCAGGAAGAAATAAGAAAATTAAGAATGATCGTTCTTGACCCGATAGCTATCGGGTATGAACTTACTGAAGAATTGAAGTGGGGTTGTCCTTGCTACACGTATGAGAAAAGCAATATAGTCCTGATACATGTATTTAAAGAATACTGCGCGTTG
>JBDSAQ010000293.1:0-7769 GCA_039922095.1 Ginsengibacter sp.
GCTGAAATTGCAATTTGTAGACATTGTAAAATGTGTTTAGAACTACAAGTTGCTTTTTTCTTTTAAAACCTTCACTATACTACTTTTCCACCTATGTGTATTACTCCTTAACTTGACGCCAATGCGACCATTCGGGATGAGCTGCATTAAAAGCAGGAATACAAAGCCTGAAATGCTGGTACGCAGATTTTTACACGCCGAGGATTTCATTATAAGTTGCATGATAAAAGCCTGCCGGGCAAACCTGATATTGTTTTACCAAAATACAAAACTGTAATATTTGTGCATGGATGTTTTTGGCATGGGCATACAAACTGCCACACATAAAGCCGGCGAGTAAAGAATTGGTAACTCTATTCAAGCAATTTTGCTTTTGACAAAGGCTTATTAACCTCTTCAGTCTTTTGAGGGAAAGAAGATTTAGAGGTCTTTGATTTATATATGATTGTTGATCTTCTTGTTTTACGTGCTTTCTGTTTTCTATTACGTTCTTTAGATGCCTTAATAAATTCACTAATAGTTTTTTCTTCCTCTTTTGTTAAGGGGCCTGCACCGCCAATGAAATCAACGTTAAGTTCGTTTTTATTACTTTTCATCATTCCTGGTTTTTAAAATATTTGTCACAGCTTACAGAAGAGGAATTTAATAATTGGAAATCACAGATTGTGATATCCAATTCTGTAAAAATGGGACTTCGTAAAAGGCCGCTTGCCTTTACTGAGCAAGGTGTTGCCATGTTATCTAGTGTGCTAAACAGTGAAACAGCCATTCGTGTAAATATTCAGATTATTCGTGTGTTTACAAAAATGAGAGAAATGCTTATGACCCACAAAGATATTCTGCTGCAACTGGAAAAAATGGAAAAGAAATTAACCGGACATGATGAAAGTATTAGTTTGATATTTGAGTATTTGAAAAAACTATTAAACCCACCACAGCCCGCCCGTAATAAAATAGGTTTTAGAAGGAAAGATGAACAAGAACAGTAGCATTTGTTAAGCAAACAAAATTCAGCATCTGCTAACTTTACATAATGGCAGATGTGCATACCAAAGAAATACGCAGCTATAATATGAGCCGCATTAAGCAGGAATACAAAGCCTGAAATGCTGGTGCGCAGATTTTTACACGCCGATGGATTTCGTTATAAGCTGCATGATAAAAGCCTGCCGGGCAAGCCTGATATTGTTTTACCAAAATACAAGACAGTAATATTTGTGCATGGATGTTTTTGGCATGGGCATGAAGACTGCAAGTATTTTGTTGTACCTAAAACAAGAACTGAATGGTGGCTGAATAAAATTAATGGCAATATTGCCAATGATACAAAAGCTATTAAGCTTAAAAAAGAAAGGCGGGAAGATTAGTAAAAGGTTATCCTCATGTTGCCAAAAATTTTTAAAAAACTTACCATAAGATTGCACGCCAAAAAATAAAATTGGTAAATTTGAATATGCTCACAAAAGTTATAAATATTGATAGTGAAATACTCGGCGGCACTCCTGTATTTAACGGAACAAGAGTTCCTATCAAAAATCTTTTTGATTATCTTGAAACCAGCGAAACTATTGAAACATTTCTTGATGACTTTGACACAGTTTCCCGTGAGCAGGTTCTGAAAGTACTGGAACTTTCTGAAAAATTAATTCAATCTTCAAGCGAAATACTGCATGAAAATATTGCTTGATGAATGTGTAACCAAACACTTAAAGCCTCATTTACCTCTTCATGAAGTTTCAACAGTAGAGTACAGGGCTGGAGCGGATTAAAAAATGGGCAGTTAATGACTGTTGCAACCACAACGGGTTTTGATGTATTACTAACTATTGATAAAAATATTCAGCACCAACAAGATACAGGGAAATACAATTTGATTGTTGCTGTTTTAGATACACCTTCCAGCAAACTGGAAATGCTTGTCAAATATCTTCCGGCGTTTGAGCAAAGGCTTCAATCTTTTACAAAGGGAAATGCTTACTTAATAAACTTGTAATTTAATCCTTGATTTCTCAGTTTATATAAGCTCTGTTTAACTTTGCTATATGGCAGATGTGCATACCAAAGAAATAAGAAGCAAGAATATGGCGGCTATTAAAAGCAGGAATACAAAGCCTGAAATGCTGGTGCGTAGATTTTTACATGCTAATGGATTTCGTTATAAGCTGCATGATAAAAGCCTGCCTGGTAGGCCTGATATTGTTTTACCAAAATATAAGACAGTAATATTTGTGCATGGATGTTTTTGGCATGGGCATGATGGATGCCGATATTATGTTGTACCAAAAACAAGAACCGAATGGTGGCTGAATAAAATTAATGGCAACATTGCCAATGATACAAAAGCTATTAAAGCTTTGAAGAAGGAAGGCTGGAAAATTATTAATTTATGGGAGTGTGATCTTAAATCTTTGAAGATTACAAAGACACTCCAATCGCTTCTCAAAAAACTTTCCTAACAATTTTATCGAGTTTCTCATAGTGACTTAAAAGCAAATATACTTTAAGTCACATAGGATAGTATTGCCGTATGGATATTAAAACCAAAATCGGCATACGGATTAAAGAAATCCGAACTCAGTTAGCTCTTTCTCAGGAAGCTATAGCCTTCAAGGCAGAGATCGACAGAACCTTCATGAATCATGTTGAAAATGGGAGAAGGAATGTATCTGTGGAGACTCTCGAGAAGATTATCACATCAGGCTTAGAAACAAGTTTTCAAAAGTTTTTCGAAAGCGATGTTTTTAATGGCAAAAAAAAGAAGGAGGTCGTGAAATGATTGCTGAAGCTCCTTCTTTGTTGGAATCGAAACTTATAGTCATTTCAGAGAGGCTATGGAAAATAGCTCTTTTTGGGCCAGATAATTATAAGGCAGCAGTCATAAGTCACTACATATATAGCAAAGATAAAAAGCTTAAGAAACATGCAATACAATTTGCAAAAGAGTTGATGTATGAATTTGATGATGAAGAGGAAAGTTTAAATCTAACAGGGGAGGAAGCATTACAATATCTCCTTAGTTACGACGATGCATATCCATTCAAAAAACCAGCGCTTCCCAAATTTAAATTCATTGATCTTTTTGCAGGCATTGGTGGCTTTCGTTTAGCGATGCAAAGTTTACAGGGTGAATGTATTTTTTCTTCGGAATATGATAAAATGGCTCAACGTACTTATTATGCAAACTTTGGGGAAATTCCTTTCGGAGATATAACAAAAGAAGAAACAAAAAAATGGGTGCCTGCGAAATTTGATGTTTTATGTGCAGGATTTCCTTGCCAACCTTTTTCAATTGCGGGTGTTTCTAAAAAAAATAGTTTAGGAAGGAAACATGGCTTTGAAGATGAAAGACAAGGGAATTTATTTTTTCACATTGTTGAAATAATTGAGAAACACAGACCAAAAGCATTCTTTCTTGAGAATGTAAAAAACCTTATATCACACGATAAAGGAAATACATTCACAATAATACGGGAAGCCTTAACTGATTTGGGATACTCATTTCATTGGAAAGTGATGAATGGAAAACATTTTGTGCCACAACACCGGGCAAGAACTTTCATGGTTGGATTTGATTCCAAAGTTTTTGGTTACAAAGAAAATTTTAAATTTCCTGAATTGCCAGAGCCAACAAGAACGGTCAATGAAATTCTCGAAGAAGAAGTTTTACCTAAATATACTTTGACTAATCATTTATGGAAGTATCTACAGGACTACTCTCAAAAGCATAAAGAGAAAGGTAATGGATTCGGATTTGGCCTTGTTGATTTAAATGGAATCACACGAACTATGAGTGCCAGATATTACAAAGATGGCTCAGAAATTTTAATACCTCAATCTAAAAAGAATCCTAGAAGACTTACACAAAGGGAAGCTGCAAGACTGCAGGGATACCCTGACCATTTTATAATAGATGCCGTTTCAATGAATCAATCTTACAAGCAATTTGGCAATTCAGTTGTCGTGCCTTTAATAGAAGCCATCGGAGAGAAAATAGTTGAAGTACTTGAAAGCAAAAGAAAATGAATTTTAAAAATCTTTTAAAATTATTCTCCGAAAAGAATTGCCAAAAAGTTTATGTCAAAAAGCTTTCAGCTAATGATAATTCAAAAAATCAAATCTATTTCGGGGGAAGCTTTGATATTCTTAATATACTTCCCTCAAGTGATATAACTACAGACAAAGACGGAATAAGAAAAAGAGAGAGCTTTAAATCTAAACTTGATTTTTATTGGCTTAACGATGAGGGTATGTCTTCAAAAGCTTCACACGCTCAGCTTATATTATATCCTGATTATCCGGAAGTTCGATTCTCAGGATTTCTACTAGGATGCAAAAATGCACCAAGAGATTTATTAAAAGAAAGGATGGACAATAGAGTATTATTTTTAGGTGTTAGCGAAGAAAGAAAAATTTACTGTTATGCTGTCGGCCCGAATTCAGAAATGGCTAATGAATTTTTTGCATTAAAAAATATGGAAACGCATGGAGTGTTTTATTTATTCACGATTTTAAATAATCAAGTTGAAACTAATTCAAGAAACATTTTATTAAAGGAGTTAAAGCGAATTCATAATCTGGGTTGGATATATTCTAAAAGGCTACCATCAGATTTACAGATTGTGCCATGTGAGCATTCTAACTGCGGTGGGTTTACCTTAGAAGCAGAGTTAAAAATTCCTTCCAATTCCAAATCAGGGCCTGATTTTTTAGGATGGGAGGTAAAAAATTTTAGTGTCAAAAATTTTGAGAAAATAAATTCAACTATTATAACCCTAATGGATCACAGTCCAACTCATGGCTTTTTTAATGAGCAAGGTGCTGAAGCTTTTATAAGAAAATATGGTTATAATGATAAACGAGGGAGAGAGTCAAGAATGAATTTTGGAGGAACGCATAGACAGGGAATTTTTCATAATCTTACGTCTTTGCAATTAATAATTGTTGGCTTTGATTTTGAAAACTCAAAAATCATTGACCTTAATGGATACATAGCTCTCATTGATCGAAATGGTAATATTGCGGCATCATGGTCATTCGAATCTTTTATTAAACATTGGACTACAAAACATGCGAATGCATGTTATGTACCTTCAAAGCTCAAAAAAGAAATTATTTTAGGAAGTTCGAAAAGACAATATTCCTATGGAAATAAAATTATTTTGGGAAGCTATACAGATGTAACACTATTGTTTAAGCAAATCTATTTAGGAAAAATATATTTTGATCCCGGAATAAAACTTGAACTAGCTATTGAGGGGCAAAGAAGAACGGCTGTAAAAGTTAGAAGTTCATTTAGAATTAAATCAAATGATCTTTCATCTCTTTATCAAACAAATGAACTAGTTAATTTAAATCTTATCTAGCACTATATATCATTTGTCCCAGCGGAATTTTCATTTCATAAATCACTTGGAAAATTAATAAAGCAATGGGGAAATGAACCCTGATGTGACGTAGTATATCTTCCTCTATGGAAAGCGTGCCTTCTTTTATAAATATTTGCAATCGTACAAAGGATAATTACTGAAGGCCTAACTCACTTGCAAAAAACATCATGCCTTGCCTTCATAAGCCTGCGATTTTTCTTTAAAATCGGTAAGAACAAAAAAAGGGAAAAGCGACCAACAGGGAAAAGCAACCAACAAGGGAAAATTTTAATAAATCACGCTGAAAGGCAACTCTGTTTATGCTGTGAAAACCTGCTGAGATATACCGATGGATTTTATCCCTAAGTAATTAACCTCGTGCCGGAACCTTTTGGACACGATACCTTAACAAGAACATTATCCCCATAAGTCATTTTCTATAAGCGCTCTTTTTATAACCGGTTGCCGCTTTTACACCTTGTGATGATATAAAATTCTGCGGTTGGATAACAAGGTCTTCACTGAAAACTTTTGCAGCGTCATTGTATTTCTTCGAGTTCAATAATATATTTCCGAGGTAATGTCTTGCCGGTACAAGCCAATCCCGTGGCTCATTATACACCAGGGAATCTTCAGTGGCTACTGCCGTTTTATAGAATTTTATTGCTGCCGCAATATCATGTTGCTTCTCCGCAATAGTGCCCATCAGGATATTTTTGGCAATATTGCCTGAAGTTAGCGGAGCATTAAATGGAACCAACACAACAGCAAGATCCTTCTCCTCCAGAAGTGATTCCATGGTTTTTAAAGAAGCATTGGCCTTTTGCAGGTTATTGTTATTAGCGTAAGCCAGCCCTTTTGCAAATTGTTGTATCAATGCCGCAAAGTGGTACTGTGCTGGTACATCGGGCTGTGCAATTATCTCATCCCACTTTTTAAAAGTTACCATTGCCAATTCAGGAGTCATGTATACATATTGTACATAGCTGCCCATAGGCGCTTCAAATGAAAGCATTGAAGTATCAATAATGTTGCGGCAGCCTGTTGCATCTTTCAATGCACCGTCGTAATCGTTTTTATTGATGGAACATGCAGCCTGCATATGACGGTTATGAAATTCATAAAGAGGCGCATTGCCCTCAACTTCAGGGTATAGTTGCTTGTATACCTGATAACTTTTAACCGCCTCAATATTCGTATTTATTCCTTTACTGTACTGGCCGGTTCTTATATAGATATGTGAAGGCATATGAACCACATGCGCCATGCCTGGAGCGAGTTTTGCTAACCTGTCAGCACTTGCAGCAGCCTTGTTTGCAAACGGAGAAGCTTCCATAGTATGGATATAATAATGGTTTGCACCCGGATGCTCCGGAGAATATTTCAGAACGTTTTCCAGCACTGTTTCAATTTCAGGTGTCCATGGTTTCGGCTTTCCATCATGGTTCCAAAGATCCCACGGATGTAAGTTCATAAGTGCATCTGCATACAAAGCTCCAATCTCCTGGTCGGTGGAATATTTTACATACAGCGCTTTCATTTTGCCGGCATACTGTTGATTAAGAAACTCTCTCTTTACTGTAGTGTCGTTAGAGTAATGTGACTCCATTGCCTCTACCAGTGCTCCTTCTTTTGAAGAAGCTGTATACATAAGCGCTTTTGCTTTTGTTATTGCTGTTAACGCACTCGCTGATGCTGTATAAATAAAGTCATTTATGTTGGGTCCATATGCCAATGCTTCTGCCCAGTATAACATAGCACAGGCCGTATCAAATGTTTGTGCTTTTTTAAAAGAGGGCATGGCCTCTATTATATGAAAACCATAATACAGGTTTATTCCCTGGTTAAAATAAAATTGGGCGCTGTCATTTGTTGTTGAGATCTTCCATGTATGTGAGCCTGTTCCCGGCAATGGGATCATGCCAGAAATTTCCTCTTTGCTCAGATAATAAGTTGTCCAGTCCGGGCTGCAACCAATTGCAGCGGACCGCAACTTTAGCCTTGCTTTGTTGTAAGCTTCTTTATCTACGGGCACTGCATCCGGACGACCCTCCGGAAAGTTTGCCAGGAAAATATAAAGTGTACAACCTGCTAAGAATAATAATTTCATATCGGTAACTTTTAGATAGTAGTTATAAAATTATCTCTTCGGACGATGTAAAAGAAAGGTTTCCTGCATTTTTTTATAGTATCGTATGTGATAATGCTTGCGATCGCAATTGCCGGGAGGAAGGTAAAATCAAAATAAATAAAGATGCTGAAGCAAATTGAACGCAGATGCTTAATATTGTGTTTCTAAAAAAAATTTATGAAATATATACTTTTTGCAGCAGCGCTTTTCTTTACAAGCATTTCATTTTCTCAAAACGTAATAAAGCTTGAAGACGTATCCAGGCATGTAGG
>JBDSAQ010000294.1:0-5376 GCA_039922095.1 Ginsengibacter sp.
ATTGTGTCTTAATTTAGAGTGTGACTTTAAATAAAACCCAGGGGTTTCTGAATATTTGCCAATGGCTTGCATCCAAAGGAAACCTTCCATTCACCTTCCAGGAACAAACATGGCAACAAATTATTGAAGGCAACTCAGGATTAGTAATTGCACCGACGGGATGTGGTAAAACTTTTTCTGTTTTTCTTGGAGCTATTATAGATTTCATAAATCATAATCCAACAAATTATAAAATAAAAAATAAAAATGGCCTTCAGCTTTTATGGATAACTCCTTTGCGGGCTTTAGGAAAAGATATTCACCGGGCCATGGAAGAAGTTATTGAAGAGCTTGGAATGAGCTGGAAAATCGGAATCAGGAATGGAGATACTGATATAAACGAACGGCAAAAACAAAAAAGACAAATGCCGGAAGTATTACTTATTACTCCTGAAAGTTTGCATTTATTGTTAGCGCAAAAAGATTATCCCCAGGTTTTTAAATCATTAAAGATTATTGCTGTAGACGAATGGCATGAATTACTCGGTAGCAAGCGTGGCGTACAGGTTGAATTAGCTATTTCAAGATTAGTAGGATTGAAAGCAAAAGAAAAAAATGAAAATTCAGAATTAAAAATCTGGGGTATATCAGCAACTATCGGAAATCTGGAACAAGCAAAGGAAGTTTTGCTCTCTCCGCTCTCCTTTGGAAAGGAGCCGGGGGTAAGATCAGAAATAATTTCAGCAAAAATTAATAAGAGGATTGAGATTGAATCTATCTTACCAGATGAGATTGAAAAATATCCATGGGCCGGTCATCTCGGAATTAAATTAGTTGAGAAAGTAATTCCCATTATCCTTCAAAATAAAACCACGCTTATATTTATAAATACAAGAGGGATGAGTGAAATGTGGTACCAGGCAATTTTAAATGCTTGTCCTGATTTGGCGGGGGCTGTGGCATTACATCATGGAAGCATTGAACAGGATCTTAGATTTTGGGTTGAAGAAAATCTGCATACAGGTAAATTAAAAGTGGTTGTGTGCACAGCAAGTTTAGATCTTGGTGTTGATTTTCGCCCGGTAGAAACTGTTATACAGGTAGGCTCTCCAAAAGGTGTAGCAAGATTTTTGCAAAGGGCAGGACGTAGTGGGCATCAGCCTGATGCAACAAGTAAAATATATTTTTTGCCAACCCATTCTTTGGAATTAGTAGAAGCAGCGGCATTAAAAGAAGCTACAGAAAAAAGGTTTATCGAAAGCAGGGAACCGAGAATTTTATGCTTTGATGTGCTTATACAATATTTAAGCACACTGGCAATATCTGATGGATTTAAACCAGATGAGATCTTTAAAGAAATACTATCAACCCATTGTTATAAAGAAATAACCAATGAAGAGTGGCAGCAGATCCTTCACTTTATAACCGCAGGCGGCGAAGCATTACAGCAGTATGATGATTTTAAAAAAATAGAAATAATTGACGGGGTTTATAAAATAAATAACCGCAGGATAGCTATGCGGCATCGTATGCATATAGGCACAATTGTCAGTGACCCAATGATGAAAGTAAAGTTTATCAGCGGTGGATTTATTGGCGTTATTGAAGAATGGTTTATCTCCAGGTTGGAAGCAGGTAATGTTTTTACATTAGCAGGAAGAACGCTTGAATTTGTAATGATAAAAGACATGACCGTGTTGGTTAGAAAGTCTAACTCAACAAAGTCTTCGATACCAAGCTGGCAGGGCGGAAGGATGCCACTATCTGCTAATCTGGGTTTTATGCTGAGGAAAAAATTTGAAGAGGCCGGGGAAGCTATAAGTAATAAGTTGAAAGTTATAAATACAGATATTGAATTAGAAGTTTTAAAGCCGCTTTTCGAATTACAGGGATATCTTTCACATATTCCAAAAATAAATGAGTTATTAATTGAACAAATTGAAACTAAAGACGGCTTCCATTTATTTGTATTCCCCTTTGAGGGAAGATTAGTGCATGAAGCCATGGCTGCAGTGTTAGCATACCGCATTGGTAAAATATTGCCTATAACCTTTTCGCTTGCAATGAATGATTATGGTTTTGAATTACTAAGCGACCAGCCAATACCTGTTGATGATACGAATGTGTATGATCTCTTCTCGCCGGATGATCTGTTTACAGATATTCAAAAAAGCATGAACAGCACAGAAATGGCACGAAGGAAATTCCGGGATATTGCAACCATTGGTGGATTAATTTTTCAAGGTTACCCCGGTGAACAAAAAAAGGCAAGGCACTTGCAAGCCTCAGCCTCACTGCTTTTCAACGTTTTCGCGGAGTATGATAAAAACAACTTATTACTCAGGCAGGCCTATAATGAAGTGATGGAGCAACAGATGGAAGAAGCAAGACTTAGAAACATGCTTGAACGCATACAAAAAGGAAATATCATTATTACTTTTCCTAAAAGACTAACTCCATTTTGTTTCCCCATTAAGGTAGATAGCATGAGAGAAAATCTTACTTCAGAAAAGCTGGAGGATAGAATAAAAAAGATGCATATCCAATTAGATAAATAATTTGTATAGATTAAAATTAATGGTCAGGATATTTGATATCAATTATGTTAGCTCCATATAAATTTCTACTTAACCACCAAACACTCTGGCTTTCACCTGAGCGTTGTATTTTATGGGAAGATCAGAAAGCTCTGATACTTTCGGATCTTCATTTTGGCAAATCAGGGCATTTCAGAAAATCAGGTATTGCAGTACCTCAAAATGTTTTTAAAGAAGATCTGCAAAGATTATTTTCCCTGATACAATATTTTAATCCACTACAATTATTAATTGTTGGCGACTTTTTTCATAGTAATACTAATAAGGAAATTGATATGTTTTTAAAATGGAGAAATGACCAGGCCAATTTAAAAATACATCTGATCATGGGTAATCATGATATTCTTGCAAAAAAATTTTACTTAGAATCTGATATTGAAATTACACATGAAACATTATCAATTGAAAATTTTTGCTTTACCCACGATATTGAAAAAAGCTGCAATTTAGATTCAAAAGGAATATTCACTTTTTCAGGCCATGTGCACCCTGGAATCCGCATAAGCGGAGCAGGCAAACAGCAACTTTATTTCCCTTGTTTTTATTTTACTAAAAGCTATGCAATACTCCCTGCCTTCAGCCATTTTACCGGGCTTTCAAAAGTAAAACCAAAACAAACAGATAACGTTTTTGTAATAGCAGAAAAGAGGATTGTAAAACTTCAGTAGTATATTATTATCTCCCTGACCTTCTTTTTAATTCTTTTTTTATCAAGCTTAATTCACGCCCTGTTTGTCCGCTTATGGAAGAGTTTTCTTCAGCCCTTCTCATAAGATAAGGAATAACATCTTTAATAGGTCCAAAGGGTAAATATTTACTTACAGAACATCCGGCTTTGGCAAGATTAAAAGTGATGTTATCACTCATACCATATAATTGTGAAAAATGAATATGAGGATGAGAAAGTGGGAAATTTTTTTGTTGCATTAATTGCGTTGCGTACATATTGCTGTATTCATTATGAGAAGCAACAATGGTAAATATTTTATCCAGGTGCTCCATACAAAACTCAATGGCAGCATTATAATCTTTGTCAGTGCTTGTTTTATCAGGTTGAATTGGTGATGAATAATTCATAGCTTCAGCTCTTTTTCTTTCTTTTTCCATGTAGGCGCCTCTAACCAGCTTTGCACCGAAAATAAAATTCTTCTTTTCCGCATATGCAAAACTTTTCTTCAAAAACTCTAACCTGTCATCGCGATATAATTGTATAGTGTTATAAACAACTGCCTTTACCATATTGAATTTTTCCATCATCTGCATTGTTAAAGCATCAACAGGATCTTGTATCCACGTTTCTTCCGCATCTATCAAAACAGCAATATTGCCTCTTGCAGCCGCTTCACAAATTTTTATCATTCTTTCTTCTGCTCTTTGCCATTCTTTTATTTCGTCTCCTGTTAAGAGAGAAAGATTGATGCGCCCTTCTACGCCACTCGCATTATCAGCCGAAGCATCAAGTTTTTCTAACAAGGAAAATCTTGAAAAGCCAGTAAGCTTCACACTTATAAAAGGGATATTACGCTGGGTTGATGCATATTCTATTCCCCGGATAAATTCATCAGCAGCGTGATCAAAATTTGACTCCCCTTCTTTTCCTTCAACACCATAATCTAAAATTACCTGCACATTATATTTCTCTAATTTGTTAGCAATCGCGGCAGTTTCATTTAAGGTTTCTCCACCAACAAACTGGCTGAAAATTGTATTTTTTATAAGCCCGTTAATGGGTAAGCCTGTCTTTATGGCCCAGGGTGTTAATCTTGTTCCAAGCTTTACCAGCCAGTGAATTCCCATGGTTGAAAAAAGAAATTGCGCCTTCCTTAATTCCTTATCTGATTTATAGTCAAATGCAAATTCCGTATTATCAAAAGATATATTAATCATAAAATAAAAATATCCGAAATTGGTGAACCCCTGCGGCACAAAATTAATTAAACACTTTTGCCTGCCTCTTGTTCAATTATATTTGTATCAAAAATTAAATTAATGGAATTAAAGAAAGCGGCAGACAGCCTGATCATAATGACAGAAATTGTATTGCCTAATGATACCAATACTTTCGGGAATTTAATGGGCGGCAGGCTAATGTATTGGATGGATATAGCCGCTGCATTATCTGCAGCCAAGCATTGCAACTCACCTGTAGTTACCGCTTCCGTTGATAATATTTCTTTTACCAATCCTATCAGATTAGGAAATGTTGTACACATTGAAGCAAAAATTACAAGAGCTTTTAATACAAGTATGGAAGTTCATATGAATGTTTGGGGAGAAGATATTATTAAACAGCATCGCTATAAAAGCAATGAAGCTTATTTCACTTTTGTAGCACTTAATAACAATGGTAAAACAAAGCCTGTTATGCAAATGGTTGCTGAAACCGATGATGAAAAACGACTTTTTGAAGGCGCCTTGCGCAGGAGGCAGATAAGGCTTATACTTGGTGGAAAAATGAAACCCCATGAAGCAGATGAATTGAAAGCACTATTTATAAATTCAGTTTCTTAAAAGGGTAAGTCTAAAAGAATACACAATTTTAATTTTCGATTCCTATTTTATAATTGTGCATTAAAGGCTTTTTCTCTTTTATCATAAATTTTTTGCTTTGTTCAATTGCATCCATAACTTTTTCTAAAATGCAATCAACACTTTCTGTGTGATCAATTTGTAAAGGTTCTTTAAATCTTACGCTTAATACAGATCCCTTCTTCCTGAGCGTTAATCCCGTTTTATTAAAAGCCCGCCAAAAGCCGTTAATAACCACAGGTATAACAACGGGCTGTGTATGTTTAATAAT
>JBDSAQ010000295.1:0-18664 GCA_039922095.1 Ginsengibacter sp.
GAACAGGCGCCATCGTTCACTGTCCATTCGGGAAACTCATGCTTAATTTTTTCAACTACACCCCGCTCACTATCGTGATGAAAACGATAGAGGAGTTTATCAACAGCATCCTTGCAAAGGGGGCATATGATGTTAGTACTCACCATTCTTTTTATGATAGATTGTTTAGTGCAAATAAAATGTAAAATGGATTTTGAGTTTGTCGGGTGGGTGACTGATGGATAAAGATGATAGAGATTTTATATCGTGATATAATATGCCAGGCAAGACTAAATGAATTGAAACAAATAAAAAAATGTTTGAATTGCTATACCTTGCTGATTACGATTAAGGATCATAAGATATTATGATAGCGGACTTCAGTTGTTGAAAAAAGTAAGCAATAGAAAATAAGTTCCTTTAGAAGGATACCTAAAATAAAAGCAATGGCAAATACATATCATCAAGTTTATTTACAAACGGTCTTTGCAGTAAAATATAGAGAAGCTGTGATAAATAAAAAATGGAAACCAGTGCTTCTGGGTGTGATTGGAAATTTGATAAATGAAACGGGCTGTAAAACCATAATAGTTAATGGTGTTGAGGACCATATACATTGTTTTTTGGGGCTGAAGCCAGTAGTTTCCATTTCTGAATTGATGAAAGCGGTGAAAGCTAAATCATCAAAGTATATTAACGACCATCAACTTACTGAGAGAAGATTTGAATGGCAAGTCGGATACGGAGTGTTTTCATACAGCCATTCACATATTGACAGAGTATATAAGTATATAGCTAACCAAGAGGCACATCATAAAAAGCAAACTTTTAAAGAGGAATATCTTGCCTTTTTGGATAAGTTCAAAGTGCCGTACGACGAGCAATTCATCTTTGAGGACCTGATATGAACCGAGCCTACGGCTCTATAACTTATGGTAGTCGCTGGTATCGGATGGACTAAAGTCCATCCTTATAAAATGAACCGAGCCTACGGCTCTGAATGCAAGAAAACACCACATGAAGTTCCGCAGGAACGACCGTATTTTGTAACAACGGACTTCAGTCCGTTGAAAGAAATAAAATAATCGAGGCTACGCTCTATATACAAAGAGACCACCTGCAAGTTCCGCAGGAATGACCAGTATTTTGTAACAACGGACTTCAGTCCGTTGAAAGAAACACAATAATAGAGTTTGAGCTTTTGTCTATTCGCAGACAATACAATAACATGGGCCTGGTTAGTTTTGATGTAACAAACAGACTATGTTACACAAGCGATATGATTACAGACAACCGTTACTATGGGTAACATTTCTACTGGCTATCTTATTGCGATCAAATACCGTCTCAAAAAGTAATGCAGAGATACACAATACCGCAATGGCTAAGCCAGTCTTATCGCAAAAAGCGCCTGCACTAATAATCCCAAATTTCTCTTATCAGAAATAATATATTTACCAAATCAATTTCAATTTAAAACCCTTAGTACTAATCTATGGTTTATATCATTTGTCAATTCACTGCAACGATTGATTTTTTTTCAAATCCATTGTTTAATTTTATAACGGTTTATCTTTTCTTTCAAACTACCTGCCAATGCCAAATATGTTATCGAAAGATTTTGGAAAGGACCTCCAACTTTCTCATTTTACAATAGAGCATTTGCCCGAAGCGGTTTTCTGGATAGATACTGAAGGGAAAATTATTCTGACGAATAAGACTGCAAGCATCATGTCCGGTTATTCAAAAGAAGAACTTTTAAAAATGACCGTTTTTGATTTTAACCCCTTAATGACTTTAGAAAAATGGAAACCTCATTGGGAAAATACCAGGGCGAATAAATCGGTTACTTTCGAATCAACACATCGCCATAAAGAAGGCCATGAGTATAGAGTTCAAATTACCAACAATTTCATTAAGGTAAAAGGAACAGAATATTCATGCAGCATAGTCAGGGATATCAGCAAGAAAAAAATTGAAGAAGATCTTCTTAGAACAATCTCTGAGCAAACGGCAGGTATAACTGGCGGAGATTATTTTATTGAATTGGCAAAGGCTGTTACTGCATCGCTTAATGTAAGATTTGGCATGGTTTGCAAATGGTCTAACACTGAGAAAACAAAATTGAAAATGCTTTCTTATGTTGACCGCCAGAATATACTGGAAGGTTTTGAATATGAAACAAAAGGAACGCCATGTCACCTGGTTATGCGTGGTAAAGAATTTTTTTGCGCAGATAGCGTTGAGGAAGATTATCCAAGAGAAAAAGGGATCAGATCATGGGTAGCTGTTCCAATTTACAGTCCCACTACAAAAGAAATAATTGGCAACATAGGCGCCTTCGACAGAACGCCGATGAGCAATGAACAGAATCAAACTGTAATCCTTAGAATTTTTGCAGCACGTGCCGGGGCTGAAATGGAAAGAATTGAAGCACAGGAAAAACTGAGAGTTGCAAACGCTGAATTAAAAGTTTTGCTCAAAGAAAGTGAACAACGCTTCCGCGACTTGTTTGAAGAAGCGCCGATTGCCTATGTTCATGAAGGGCTCGACTCAAAATTTATCAAAGCAAACAGAGCTGCATTAAAAATTCTTGGAGTGAGGCCAGACGAGGTGCCTTACACTTATGGAAAAACAATGGCACCGAATACGCCTGATGCACAACGTCGCATGAAAGAGGCGTTTGAGTCTGTTGGACGCGGCACCGATACAAGTGGCGTTATTCTCGAACTTCGGCGCAAAGATAATGGCAAACCCATATGGATACAGTGGTGGTCGAACCCCGATGTTGGCGGACAATTTACACGTACTATGTTTATTGATATTACCGATAAGGTATTGATGGAACAGGAAAAGGCGCAGTTAGAGGCAGAGAATAAATACCTGCAGGAAGAAATAAAACTCAACAATAATTTCGAAGAGATTGTAAGCAAGAGTAAAAGCTTTCATAAAATATTACAACAGATAGAGCAGGTTGCTTCCACTAATTCAACAGTATTAATAATGGGTGAAAGTGGTACAGGTAAAGAGTTAATAGCAAGAGCGGTGCATAATATCAGCAATCGCAGTAAACGGCCGCTGGTAAAAATTAATTGTGCGACGCTTCCTGCTAACCTGATTGAAAGTGAATTATTCGGCCATGAGAAAGGCGCTTTTACCGGGGCCATGGATAAAAAAATTGGCCGCTTTGAATTGGCCGACGGGGGAACAATTTTTTTAGATGAGATAGGCGAGCTTCCGGTAGATCTGCAGGCAAAACTTTTACGTGTTTTGCAGGAAGGAGAATTTGAAAGATTAGGAAACCCCAGAACAATGAAAGTAAATGTTCGAGTAATAGCCGCTACTAACCGCAATCTTGAGCAGGCTATTGAAAAGAAAGAATTTCGTGAAGACTTATATTATCGTTTGAATGTATTTCCAATCATATGCCCGCCATTGCGTGACAGGAAAGAAGATATTCCATTGCTTGTAAAACATTTCTGCCAAAAACATGAAGCAAAAATTGGCAAGAAAGTAACCAACATTTCATCGAAAGTAATGGATGCATTGGTTGCATACGATTGGCCGGGTAATATCCGTGAACTGGAAAATCTTATTGAACGGGCTTTGATAATAAGTTCGGGCAATACACTGGAATATGGTGACTGGCTGCCAAAAGAAAAGAAAAGCAGCAATGAGAAATCATCTTCTAAAAAAATGGAAGACGTTGAAAAAGATCATATAATAGAAGTGCTAAGAAAAACTCATTGGAAAGTAAGCGGCGAAAAAGGCGCAGCAAAAATTCTTGGTCTTAATGCAACAACTCTTGAAGCAAGAATGAAAAAGCTTGGCATAAAAAGAGAGATGGCAACGTGAGATTAATGGTGAGCGATTAAAGACAGGCAATTATGCCAGTTGCATTAGATTGCTGACTACAGTATCTACAACCGGCTTAGTATCTTTCAACAATAGTTTTCCATACTCGTTATTTTCCTGCAACATTTTCAAGCCTTCCTTAAAACTCAGGTAGGCAATTTTTCTATTTTTTTGATTATACATGCTTATTTTCAAAAGAATATTTAGGTGTCTCATGATTTCCCGCCAGGCAAAAAAGATTGAATGTTTCGGATCATATATGTGTGTAGGCTCACTGCCAGCACCATTTACTTCAATGATCGAGAAATTTTTACCATCTTTCAAGTCCTGCCAGGTGTTGTATTTTATGTCCATTCTTCCAAAGTAAAACCCCGGGATTTCTTTACAAGCTTTGTCTATTGTAATTACCAGTTGCTCATCAATTAAACTACTAATGTCAATAAACTTCGCACCCCGTGCATGATTACCATATGGTACCAACAAACATTCTTCGCCTTTCATCAAAATTCTTTCCAGTTTTTTGCCATAAGATTTTTGCAGAGAAGGCAATTGCAAAATGAAGCGTTTATCTTTCTTAAGTAACTCCTCCATGGTGCGCAATCCATCGCCAACAAGAGTTAAAAATTCCTTAGCCACGATGCCGGAAATATGTCCCCGATCCTCGCTTGGATACCGGTAATAAAATATCCCAACTTCATTATTGTAAGGAATATATTCCTGCAGCAAAAAATCCGCACGACTTTTTTGGGCGTAATTAATCACGTCGTTAATTATCTCAAGCTTCTCTACACCTCTTCCTCGTCCACCGATATCGGGCTTGCCAATTAATGGATATTGAAGTTTTGATTTACACAGCCCATTCACTAAATCGTCTTTATCAATTCCCGCTTTGAAAAATAATGTTGGGGGATAATATTTCTGTGGTATAATATCATAAATCTCTTTTTTGCTTTCCATTAAAAATCCGCCATTCTTAATTGAAGGATTAGCTGCATTGAAAAAGAAAAAAGAACGGGCTCTAACGCAAAGCCACAGCCAGTAAAGGTAAACGGGGCCATACACAACATTGAATGGCCAGTATTCCCAATTAAACAATCTTATAAAGAAAGGCCGGTATAATATTTTTTTTATTGAGTTCATTTCAATTTGATTAAGCAATTATATAGTCACTCATAAATTCCATTTGTTCATGAATCATCATATTGTTTTTTAAATCGAGATATGTCATGATGCCTTTTTCTTCATTTACTTTCATGCTTGTTATACTTACAGTATGAACAAGCCTATCACGATTCATGTGCAGATCATTTTGTTCGTCACCGTCGCCTGCAAAACGGTGAAAACTTAATATGTCATTCTGAGACGGGTGCGAATTACATTGAAGCCATTTTGTAAACCACACTTCTCTTTTACGCACTACCTGTTCGTGATAAAGAGTTGCGGAAGACCAGATATGTGGTGTGTATTGCGTCAGTTGTTTGCAGAATTTCCTATGTCCATTCCAGCGGCATTCATATAAATTTTTATCTTCAAAAACAATCAGCGTAAAGGGTTCAATGTTATCCAGAGCATAATGCAGAAATTTTCTTACCGCTATATCGTCTTTAACTACATCAAGAAAAACGAGCCCCCTGCTTTTTATATAAGGAGGTGAGGGAATATGTTTTTCAAAAGCTCCGTTTAGTAATACAGCGGCATTTCCATTATCTCTCATCGCAATCCATGATCCACCGGCGTCGGCGTCTTTAGGATACAATATTGTTACATCCTGGTGCCGGTATTTTTCCGGGGCGATTGCAGGTTTCCGGATATATTTTTCATCCCGGTTAGAGGTAATATAAACGTCGTTTCCAGAAGGAATAAATGTTACTGTGCACATGCCTTTTTATACTTTATTGTTGACGATGCTACACCATAATCTTTCGGAACTAATAATGAGGATACTTCGTTGATGCCCACTCTTATCAATGCCATGTGATGTACAGTGTGTTCAAGGTTATACATCACTTCACGGAAATAATTTGTGGGAATAATCACAGTTTCATTTGCGTCTTCAGAAAAATTTGCTTCAAGCAACAGGTCCTTATCAGGCTTATGCAATTGCAGGTAAATTTTATGAAGAAGATCAATGGCAACATCTTTATCTGTTTCGATCGTATAATCTCTTTTTCGTTTTTCATAATTTACACAGCCGGTTTTATAGCCTTTGTCCAACTCAATAAACAATTCAATTATGTGCCTCACATGCTGGCCGATAGTAGCATTAAAAAGAATGTCGCTTGGCTGCGTATATTCATCATGACTAAGTTTCTGCAAAGAATCACTTAATTGGCTGAACACGTTTTGGATGGCCTTCTGAATGCTCATAATGTTTATTTTACTTTTTAGAAATGATTTCCTGTTTTTATTATTTATTCAGCAAAACTAATTTGCAATGCAGGCCCTTCCTGTCAGGTGTGTGACAACAAAAGGAAAGTTGTTTAGTTCAATATGGTTTTAAATATTCGATGCTTATTGACATACCACAAACTGCACAGAAATTCTATAAGATTTGTTTTTAGCAAAAAACCCATCCAATTCCCAAAGTATTATTCCCAATATTTTGGGAGACTCCCAACATGTTGGAAGAGTTTATAAGTTTCCTTTAAGCAAAATGTTACTTCTAAAAATTTTTTAAACTCAATGCTGGTAAGGGTTTCAGAATATAATGGGAAACGCTGAAAATTTTCTGGCACACCGGTTGGCTATATAGCATTACTAAAGAAAATATTGATGAGCGCAGAAATCACCGACACCCAATTCAAAAAAGAAGTTTTAGAAAATTCTTATTTATCGCTTGTGCATTTTAAAAAAGAATGGAATGGAGCATGCCAGATCATCGCACCTATTTTCGAGGATTTAACAAAATCGTACAAATCCATTGTAAAATTTTTTACCGTAGATATCGACACACAAAAAATAATTGCAACCGAATTTGGGATAAGTGAAACTCCTTCTATCCTGTTTTTTAAAAAAGGAGAAATAATAGATCATTCGATCGGGCTGATCTCAAAAAATGACCTTATTGCAAAAATCGAAAACGCCTTAACCGAAAGTAAAAATTAAAAAACTGTTTATAACAATTAAAACCCCACAACCATGTTTATCGAGACTAAGTACATCTACCTGAAGAGCCATCCTTTGTTCAGTGAATTGGATGAGGTAAAGCTAATGGAGCTTTCTGCTGTGGTAAAAGTTTATACACTTTACCGCGGAGAAACCGCTTCCTATGGCGATGGCGATTACAGCAAAATATATTTTGTTGTGAAAGGCAAAATTAAAATTGCTGAAGCTAACGACATGGGTGAAGAACTCATAAAAGATATTCTTACCCAGGGAGATCTTTTCGGAGACATCAGTTTGCATGGCAATTCATCATTAGATGAATATGCTGAAGCGCTTACAGCTAATACAATTATTTGCGGCTTCAATGTAGGTGATTTCAGAAATATACTGCAGGCCAATCCCATGCTTGCTTTGAGCTATGCAGGCAAAGTAAACACCAAGCTTCAGAAAGTTGAAGCCCGGCATTCTGATCTTGTTTTTAGAGATGCTAAATCAAGATTAATACGCTTCATGAAATACTGGGCCAATATGGATGGGAGCCGGGTTGGTGATAAAATTGTGCTCAACAATTATCTTACTCACAGTGAAATAGCAGGGTTTATCTCTACCAGCAGGCAGAGCGTGAATGTTCTTCTTAATGAACTAAGAGATTCCGGTATGCTTTATTACAACAGGCAAAAGATCGAACTTAATGAGTCATTCACCTGGAATTAGTTCTTCAATAAAAATATTTCGTTTTTCTTAACGATGTGTAAGAAAGCTGACAGCTGATTTTTACAACCGCATTTATTTTTACGTCACAAAGTAATAAGAACAACATGTCGTCTGTTTGCCTGTATTTTAAAGTGCATCAACCTTTCCATCTAAAGCCCTACCTGGCAAAAGAGTTGGGAGAAGGTAGTTGTTATAAAGACGTTGAGGCAGAGAAAAAAGCTATTAACAGGGTTGCTGACGAATGCTACCTTCCGGCAAATGAGTTAATGCAGGATATGATTAAAAAACATTCAGGAAATTTTAAAATAAGTTATTCTATTAGCGGTACAACTCTTGAGTTGTTGCTTAAATATAGGCCCGACGTAATTAGAAGCTTTAAGCGATTAGCGGACACAGGATGCGTGGAAATGTTGGGAGAGACGTATTATCATTCATTTTGCTATCTCCGCTCCGGGAAAGAGTTTCAGCGACAGGTAAATAAACATTTTGACCTGGTTGATGATATCTTTGGTTTAAAGCCAAAAGTATTTCGCAATACAGAATTGATTTATGACAATCATCTTTCCAATGTTATATCATCACTCGGTTTTGAAGGTATTTTGTGTGAAGGCGTTCAGAAATTACTTTCAGGCAGAACTCCAAACAAACTTTATGCAGCACCTGGCATTCAAAAAGATTTCTCGTTATTGCTGCGCAATGCAAGGCTGAGCGATGACATTGCTTTTCGTTTTGGCGATGAACAATGGGACGGCCATCCTTTAACAGCATCAACCTTTGCTGAATGGATCAACGCCCATCCACAGGATACAGAAGTAATCAACCTGTTTATGGATTATGAAACCTTTGGCATTCATAAAAAGAAAGAAAGCGGCATATTTGATTTCTTAAAAGCCTTACCGGACCATATTCTTACTGATACTTCTTTCACTTTTAACATGCCTTCGGAGGTTATCAAAACCTGCCGTGCAACAGATATATACAATATTCAAAATACCATTTCATGGGAAGACAGTTCAACAGACGATTGTGTGTGGAACGAGAATGTAATGCAGAACAACGCCTTAAAAAAAATATATAGTCTTGAAAACATTGTGTTAAAAAGTAATGACGAACGCATAAAGGACATATGGGGAAGGTTGCAGAGCGCCGATTATTTTTATTACATGGCAGACGGTAGCAACAGGGAAAACAGCTTTCAAAACTTTAAGCCATTTGAAACTCCTAAAGAAGCTTTTAAATATTACATGAATATTGTCACCGACTTTGAGATTTCACTTATTGAAAAGGAACTCAAAAAAAGCATCCGGCAGCAAATAATGCCGGCAGCACTATTTTATTAAACTTTCAAAAAATAAAACTAAAATGGACAAAAAATTAAAAGATCAAATTGCAATCATAACAGGTTCCAGTTCCGGTATAGGTGCTGGTTGCGCAAAAGAACTAGCCAAAGCAGGGGCTACTGTAATTGTAAATTACCCTCTTGCTTCCACAAGGGAAATGGCAGAGGCAGTAGTTGCTGATATTGCTGCAGATGGCGGCAGAGCTATCACCTACAAGTGTGACGTAAGCAAAGAAGATGAAGTAAAAAAAATGTTTGAGGATGTGATAGCACAATTTGGAACAGTTGATGTACTTATAAATAATGCCGGCCTGCAACGTGATGCAAAATTTACAGAAATGACACTGGAACAATGGAATTTTGTTTTGGCAGTAAATCTTACAGGACAATTTTTATGTGCGAGGGAAGCCATTAAAGAATTTTTAAGAAGGGGCGTGAATGGTAAATCAAAATCTGCAGGAAGGATAATTTGTATGAGCAGTGTTCATGAAGTAATTCCCTGGGCCGGGCACGCTAATTACGCTGCAAGTAAAGGAGGCATAAGCATGATGATGAAAACAATAGCACAGGAATTTGCGCCAATGAAGATCAGGATCAACAGCATTGCTCCCGGCGCTATTGCAACACCAATCAATCACGATGCATGGGATACAGCGGCGCATTTGCAAAGCCTTTTAAAATTAATACCTGAAAAAAGAATTGGCCAGGTTGAAGATATCGGCAAGGCTGCGGTGTGGCTTGCAAGTGATGATTCAGACTACGTTAATGGGACTACTTTGTTTGTAGATGGAGGAATGACTTTGTATCCGGGATTTGAGGATAATGGGTAAATTGTCTGAACTGGGATTTATGAGATTTGTGGAATTATGGGAAAATGATTTTGCTCAAAATGTGTTTCTAAACTCTTTAAATAATCATGAAAGAAAGTGTTAATGGTGCTACACCTGGCTTCTCCCCTTTAGGGGACGGGGGTAATGCAGAACAACAAAGATTAAGCGATCCGAAGTGGAAAAAATGGGGACCTTATTTAAGTGAGCGCCAATGGGGAACTGTTCGTGAAGATTACAGCGAACATGGGAATGCATGGGATTATTTTCCGCATGACCACGCCAGGAGTAAAGTGTATCGCTGGGGCGAGGATGGCATTGCGGGTATAAGTGATGATATGCAAAGAATATGTTTTGCCATTGCTTTATGGAACGGCAAAGATCCAATACTTAAAGAAAGACTGTTTGGTTTAACGGGCAATGAAGGCAATCATGGCGAGGATGTAAAAGAGTTATACTATTATCTCGACAGCACGCCTACGCATTCATACATGAAGCATCTTTACAAGTATCCCCAGAACGAATTTCCTTATGCTGACCTGGTAAATACAAATCGCAATCGCAGTAAAGATGAACAAGAGTATGAACTACTTGATACAGGCATTTTTAATGACAATAAATATTTCGATGTCTTTACGGAATATGCGAAAAATGATACAGAAGATTTGCTCATTCGCATAACCATTCATAACCGTGCCAATGAAGCTGCTGATATAACCATATTGCCCACAATATGGATGCGTAATCTCTGGAGTTTTGATCTTATGCATGACAAGCCTTTGATCTATTTAAAAGAAGGCGGCGAAAATTATGGCCATGCAAAGGCTGATCATTATTGGGTTGGAGAATATCACCTGTATTTTGAAACTCCCGACAGGGCTTTATTTACAGAGAATGAAACCAATACCGAAAGACTTTATGGGCAACCAAACCAATCGCCTTTTGTAAAAGATAGTTTTCATCATGCAGTCATTAATAATGATTATGCATTGTTTGATGGAAAGAAAGAAGGCACTAAATTCTCGCCGTTATATCATCATAATATTGCGGCACATTCATCTGTAACTATTCGCTTGCGTTTAAGCAGGCATCACCTGGAATCTTCTCCATTCGATAAAAAATTTGATAACATATTTGATGAACGAATAAAAGAAGCAAATGAATTTTACACTGATATTTCAATAACCGATGATGAAGATCTGAATAATATTCAACGCCAGGCATTTGCAGGAATGTTGTGGAGTAAGCAATATTTTAACATTGATATTCCACGATGGTTGAATGGCGACAAAGGACAACCGCCGCCACCTGAATCACGCAAGCAGGGGCGCAATCATGAATGGCATAATTTAAATAACGAAGATATTATTTCAATGCCTGACAAATGGGAATATCCCTGGTATGCTGCATGGGACCTTGCATTTCATTGTGTGCCTATAAGCCTTGTTGATCCCGGCTTTGCAAAGGACCAGCTTATATTATTTTTGAGAGAATGGTATATGCATCCTAATGGACAATTGCCTGCGTACGAATGGGCTTTTGGTGATGTAAATCCTCCTGTTCATGCATGGAGTTGTTTACAGGTTTATAAAAATGAAAAGAAAAAAACGGGAAAGGGGGATGTTGATTTCCTTCAAAGGGTATTTCAAAAGCTACTGATAAATTTTACCTGGTGGGTAAATAGAAAAGATAACAAAGGAAACAACGTTTTTGAAGGAGGCTTTTTAGGGCTTGATAATATTGGTGTTTTTGACAGGAGCAGCGCCATACCAGGTGGGGGAGTTTTAGAGCAGGCTGATGGTACAAGCTGGATGGCAATGTACTGTTTGAATATGCTTGAAATGGCTTTGGAGATCTCACAATATAACAGCGCTTATGAAGACGTGACAACAAAATTTTTTGAGCACTTTGTGTACATATCAGAATCGCTTAATCGTATTGGCGAAAACTGGACAGGAAGCTGGGACGATGAAGAAGGATTTTTCTATGATGTATTATCAATGCCTGACGGAAGGTACATCCCTGTAAAAGTAAGAAGCCTTGTTGGCCTAAGTACACTGTTTGCAGTGTTGGTTTTGAAAAAAGATCTTCTCGAAAAAGTTCCGGACTTTCATAAGAGATTAAAATGGTTTGAGCAATACAGGCAAAAGAATCACCAGTACATGGTGATAGAAGAATTGAATGGTCATGATGATATATTACTGTCGTTGGTTCCCAAGGCAAGGTTGGAAAAATTGTTGAAGGCATTGCTTGATGAAAATGAATTTTTATCACCCGGAGGCATTCGTTCTATTTCTAAAATTCATGAACATGGTTACAGTGTAAATATTGACGGGCAAAGCTTCGGGCTTAATTACCAGCCTGCAGAAGGAAACACATCTTTGTTTGGCGGAAACAGTAACTGGCGAGGCCCTGTATGGATGCCGATGAATTACCTGCTGGTGCAGGCATTGCAAACTTTAAGTGACTATCATAAAGAGAATAGCCAGGTTGAATTGCCTACCGGTTCAGGAAATAAAGTTTGTCTTGGCGATGTATCAAATGATCTTGCAAAGCGGTTGGTCTCCATATTTCAACAAGATGAAAATGGTTTAAGAAGATCGAACGCAGACAATCCCGTTTACCAGCATGATGAAAATTTTAAAAAGCTTGTTTTGTTCTATGAATATTTTCATGGGGATAATTCAAGAGGCGTTGGTGCTTCTCATCAAACAGGCTGGACTGGTGTTGTGGCGGAATTGATACAAAGAATCACAACGTTTGAGAAAGAAAAAATGAAGAAGAAAGATCTGGCTGCAGTAGTTTAACCCGGCAAAATCCAGACCATTTCTCTAATCAAATATTCCCTTCATCTTGCTTATTTTAAGTAAATTTGCAGAGATTATTTATCATGCAATTAAAGCCAAAAATACGTCCTCATTTATTGTGGGAATATGACCTGGAAACATTCAACTGGGAGCGTTCATACAAAATAGTTATTGAACGTGTAGTACAGAGAGGCTGGTTAGATGAATGGAGAGAGATATACCAATTTTATAAGCCCGAAAAAATTCTTGAAACTATTGAATGGTCTAAGCAATTAGATAAACGGGATAAAGATTTTACACGTCTCTTCTTAAACTCCGATTTATTGCATGCTGCATAAAGAACCCCACATTATTTCTGCTGAAACTTTTTTATTGATACAGCAATTGCAGGCCCTTCCTGACTTACATGGCTTTCATTTGGTTGGCGGTACGGCATTAGCATTGCAGTTAGGCCACCGCAATTCAATAGACATTGACCTGTTTACACAAAATGATTTCAATTCCCAGAGTCTTGGTACATTTCTTAAAACGAAGTTCTTGGTAAGAGTAGATTATGCAGGCAGCAATACCCTTTTATCAAATATCAATACTATTAAAGCTGACTTTATCAAACATCCTTATGCATATGTAAAACCTCCAATCACAGAAGAAGGCATTACTTATCTTTCCAAAGAAGATATTGCTGCCATGAAGTTAAATGCCATAGTAAACAGTGGCCAGCGTTTAAAGGATTTTATAGATATTTATTTTTTGCTTGAATATTTTTCTGTTACCGGTATGCTGTCATTTTTTGAAATAAAATATCCCGGCACTAATCCATTGATTGCGCTAAAGGCTGTAAGTTATTTTGAAGATATTGATGAAACTGCTGATCCGCCTAAACTTGTAAAACCTTTAACGGTGAAAAAAATAAAACAAAGAATAAGCAATGCTGTAACACATACGTCTAAAGTGTTTGTAAAAGAAATAGAATAAGCGTTGTGCCAACACAGAGCTGCCAGGTTCATTTACAAAAATTTATCGTTTAATTCTTCGCGGCGTAAACTACCCGACATCCTTACAGAAAGGGATTGCTTTATTTTGGCTAAAAATTAAAATGCAACTCACAAAAAACCGGTTCCTTCTAAATAACTACAGTGAAGCAATTCAATTAGAATGGCTCGAAACAAACGGCCTTGGCGGCTGGTCAGGTTCCAGCATTACCGGTTGCCATACACGACGCTATCATGGTTTGCTTGTAGCAGCAACCGTTCCACCAGCGGAGCGAATGTCACTGGTCTCTAAATTGGATGAAACGATTTTTTATGGCGACGAAAGATTTGAATTAGGCACAAATAATTACGGCAACACAATTCATCCAAATGGTTACCAGTATTTAACCGGCTTTAGTAAAGATCTCTTTCCTGAATTTATTTACGAAGCAGGTGGCGTAAAACTGAAGAAGACAATTGCAATGGTTCATGGAGAGAATACAGTCTTTGTAATCTATGATGTATTGAGCGCTGATAAAACTTTCACTCTTGAATTACTTCCTCTTCTCTCGGTAAGAACTTACCATAGTATGATGCATGCCAACGATGCAATAAACCGCAGTACATCATTCGACAATCACATTTTTAAAACAAAAGCATATGAAGGAACACCAGATATATTCATCAAAGTTCCCGGTGGTAATTATCACGCAGACCCCAACTGGTTTTATAATTTTAACTACAGTGTAGAGCAATACCGTGGACTTGATTTTACTGAAGATCTTTTCAGTCCTGGGAAATTCAGTGTCGAATTAAACGAAGGCGATTCAATAGGAATTATTATTTCCACAGATGATCTGGCAAATAAAGATGCTCATGAATTATTGGCAAAAGAAAGTTTAAGAAGACAATCTTTGTTAAAAAATCAACCCGAAGACGAGACAACAAAGCAATTAATATTAGCCGCTGACCAGTTTATTGTAAAACGTGGCGAAGACCTTAAGACGGTTATTGCAGGTTACCATTGGTTCACTGATTGGGGAAGGGATACGATGATATCTCTCCCTGGTTTGTGTTTAAGTACCAGCCGTTATGAAGATGCAAAGAAAATACTGTCAGCATTTTCAAAGAGTGTAAGCAT
The DNA here is from genome assembly GCA_039922095.1 of Ginsengibacter sp. Classification (GTDB taxonomy): domain Bacteria; phylum Bacteroidota; class Bacteroidia; order Chitinophagales; family Chitinophagaceae; genus Ginsengibacter. Next base: position 14,739 of record JBDSAQ010000295.1, read on the forward strand.
GGGCATGTTGCCAAACCGTTTCCAGGATAATGGCGAAGCGCCTGAATATAATAATGTAGATGGAACACTCTGGTATTTTATAGCGGTATATAAGTATCTGCAGCATACAAATGATATTGATTTTATATTGAATGAAATTCTCCCTGTTCTAAAAGATATTATTGATTGGCATTATAAAGGAACACGCTACAATATTCATGTAACTGATGATGGATTATTGTACGAAGGAGAACCGGGACAACAATTAACATGGATGGATGCAAGAATTGGAACATGGGTTGTAACACCCCGTATGGGCAAGCCGGTAGAGATACAGGCGTTGTGGTATAATGTCTTAAAAATCTTTGCAGAATTACTTGAACTCAATGATCAACATAAAGATGCATTTGTTGTAAATGCCAGCGCCGATAAAGCAAAGCAAAGTTTCAATGAACAATTCTGGTTCGAAGATGGAAATTATTTGTATGATGTGATTGACGAAAATGGTAATCCAAATAAAGAGCTAAGACCAAACCAGTTATTTGCTATCAGTCTTCCATTTGCTTTGGTAGAAGGTGAACAGGCACAGGCTATTTTAAAAATTGTTGAGGAGAAATTGTATACGCCAGTTGGTTTGAAAAGCCTTCCAAATGATGACGTGAATTATGTTCCCGTTTATGGAGGTGATGCCTGGCACAGGGATTCTTCTTACCACGAAGGGACAGTGTGGAGCTGGCTTTTGGGTGCATATGTTGATGCGATAATGTCTGAACCGGGAGTTGTAGGATTAGATGGATTATCAGGAAAAGAGAAAGCCTTAAAAGTTATTGATGATTTTAAATATCATTTGAATGAGGGTTGTATCGGTAGTGTTAGTGAGATATTTGATGCAGAGCCACCACATCATCCACGTGGTTGTATTGCACAGGCATGGGGCGTGGCGGAAATTTTAAGAGTGATTAAAGAATATGAATTGTATGACGTAAAAAATAAAAAGGGAAAAGTAAAAAAGGAAAGCGAAGATGCTAACTATAGAGCAAAGTAGACGCTTTTAAGCAAACAAAATCCAACACATCCACATTACAAAACTTAACACCAGCGCAGTTTTATCCTTATCCATGTTTCTATTTTAGGCAAGAGGCCGGGCAGAACAAGGCGACGTTTTTGAAAAAGTAATTTATTATCTCAGGCTCGTAATACACTGATGCTGCCGTGTCCTGCTACACACAATGCCTGGAGGGAGAGACACGGCAGAGTAACAATTAAATCGAACCTCCGCTGCGCTAAGCTTCGTTTAATCCTTATTTGTTGGCGGTTCGTGCTGTTGTTAGAATTTCAACGCTTAATCCTCAAGTTTAAGACTTCGGCTAACCGCATTAATCTTTCCGTATAGTCTTTTTCCACTTCAGGATAATACATATAATCTCGAGAAGCCAAAAAATCACTTGTCACGTTAAGTGAAATGTCTTTATTTAACTCTCTTGCTGCCTGAACGTCCCAGATATATTTTACAGTAAAGTTTTCACCGTGATAATCATAGTTCAGAATAACGATAAAGCAATGTAAATTGAATAACTCAATGTAACAGTAAAGGAGCTTCTCTCTGTTGCAAGCTTTTAAATACAGGATGTGAGAAACTTCTTTGGAGCCAATTTCATAATTGAGAAAGTTTTTTGGATAAAAGTAGCCAAGATGAATGCTGTGCAGATTGTCTTCGCCCTTAATGAAATTAATAAAGTCAACGAATAACGTCTTGTTGAAGTTGTTTAGAACTGCATAATTTGTGGCAATCTTAGCAACTGCTCGAAAGCTATCGAATGAATTCACGATAATGTTCAAGTTGTGCTTGTAATACAATGTATCAAGCCCTTCGTTATGTTCTTCTATGATGCTCTTTTCTAGTTCCTCTTTGTTTAATTTTGGGTTCTTTTTAAGTCTTGCTGCAATTATTTCTTGCTTTTGATGCAAAGGAAATTTCAACAAAGGTTCCCCTGTTTCACTCTGGACTTCATCAGGTTTACGTGAAAGCATTGAAACCTTTGAGCCTTCATGCATCAAATATTCTATTCCGTCTTTTGTTGTTCCTTTTATGGGCGGTTGCTGTCCTCTGTCTCGTTTAAATTTGAAGAGGTGAGCAATCTCTATTCTATCTGCTAACTCGGCATATAACTTATCAAACAGTCCTGTATTAATTCTTGATAAAATAAGTTTGTTAGACTTCAGAAATCCTCCCAGAGCATTGGGGATTATATGCTCGAATGTTTCATTCGGAGATAGCGGTTCGTCCGTAATATAGCATTGTGTATTTGTACAGTTATATTTTGACTTCATTTGAGTGGTCTGTTAGCATGACGCACAACTCGTGTATTTCCCAATCCTAAAACTACTTTATTGCACCAATTCATCCAAATGAAACGGATTGGCGAAAGTTGTTTTATAAAACGTTCACCAATTAGTGCATTGCCACCTTCTGTGCCCCGCAAATCTTTTCCATGACATGTGCCCCGCCGTTATTTGTATAAAGAAGAGATCCTAATTCCACTTGTTTTCTGGTAAAAACCCCTGCTGTGGCATTTACTTTTTTATTTGAATTCTTATCATGTTCTACACATGAAAAAAAAGACAGATTGATTAATAAGAAAAGGAATAAAATATTCAGGTATTTCATTGATTCAGCGGAATGAGTATTTGTGACGGAGCAAACTTCGTATAGAATTACGAAAGTTGAAGTTAAGTTTACAGTTGGGATTTTTCGTTCAGCGAGGGACAGATTTTAGTGCCTTACGTTTTGGGTTAAAATTTAGAGATTCTTTCAAATACTTTTGTTGTATGCAGTGCTGTCAAGTGTATGATAACTTTGATTTGGAAATTGTTTTTTTTAATCCATACTTGTCTGTCAAGTCAATTATCAAATCAATCATCCACTTTGGGGAGAAGGGTCCAATAATAATTTCGTCTATTAATAAGTTTAAGTCAACTGTCAATAGTTTTCCTTCTTGAATTTCTTCCTTGCTCCAGTCGTATGTTTTGCCAATTTGGGGAAAGTCTACAGAATGAATTAATCTTATTTCTCCTTCATAGTCGTAGGCATTTTGTTTGTGAATCAGGGGAAAGAAAGTATTTCCATCTTTCATTAGATCTTTGTTGTAATCTAAATATCCAATTTCGCTAACTCTTATTTTTTCAGAAGTGTTTTCGAATGCAGCTATGAGATTTTTTACTGAAGATTTAATCATTATGCCTTTGCCAAAATCTGAATATATTTTCCAAAGGGCTGCACTTTCTTTGTCAGCTTTGTTCCAACAACAAACACAATATACTTCTTTTACTTTTTTATCATATTCATACATTTGTTCGACTTGTGCTACAATTTCTTCGTCAGTAAACGGTTTGTCCATTAAATGATTTGTCTCCTTGTGCCAACGGATTCTATATTCGTAATTTCTCTTTGCCACCATTCCTTCAAATTGGTCTTCAAGCTTGTCCAAACGGCAAAAGAATAAGGATTTTTTAGAGAGAAGCGAAAGGAACTTTGTTACATCAATGTATTTTGAAATTATTTGATTCTCATCTGGAAAATATACTGGTGCTGTGTCCTTTAAAATTGCCATAAGTAATTAGAGTGTAAATTAGCATTGCATACAGCTCGCCAATTTGCGTAAGTTCTTGTTCCAAAATTAATTAATTATCAGTATGAAATCGGAACAAAACAAATATCGCTAAGCAAACGCAATCCAATACACCCACATAATAAAACTCAATACCAGCGCAGCCCAGGGGCTTACAAAGGCAACTGCCATAATTATGCTGTTGCAGATCAAACCTATGTTTTCATTTTTGGTGATGGCTTCAATTTGGAGTTCGGTAATTCCTAATTAGTTTGGTTGACTTAGTCACCTGTTTCAACTGCAAGCCACAAACTTGGCTTAGGGATGCAGTCAGTTTGT
>JBDSAQ010000296.1:0-3074 GCA_039922095.1 Ginsengibacter sp.
TGAGTTTGGAAGAGATCAACCCAATACCACCGCTTACACTATAATCCTGGTTATTACCATCGTTCATACGAATATCAAGTACAGAGGAAAGCCTGCCGCCATATTGCGCCGGCATTCCGCCTTTATAAACTGTAATATCTTTTATAGCATCTGAATTAAATGTAGAGAAGAAACCCAACAAATGAGAAGCATTATAAACCAGCGCTTCATCCAGTAAGATCAGGTTTTGATCTGCCGTGCCGCCACGCACATAGATGCCACTGTTGCCTTCTCCTGCAGATTTTATACCCGGTAAAAGCTGTATTGCTTTTAAGGGGTCCCTTTCGCCAAAGAGCTGCGTAATGTACTTCATATCTTTCATGGTTAAATGCTCAACACCCATTTGAGTGCCGGTTACTGTTCTCCCTTTTGATGCGGCGGTTACTGTTACTTCTGCAAGAGTGTTATAATATTCTTCTAAAAAGATATCGGTAACTATGTTGCTATCAAGCTCTATATTTTCAACCCGTTTATTCATTCCTGTAAAACTTATCTCCAGTATATATTTGCCTTTTTGCAAAGTGAGAGAATAAAAACCATATTCATTACTGATAACAGATTGTGTTTGCACTTTTATAGTAGCGCCGATAATACTTTCGCCGGTGCGCTTATCCCTTATGGTGCCATTGATAGTAAATTTTTGCTGGGCAAACAAATTAAACCCTGTAAGCATTAGAAAGATCAATAGAAGAAGCCTAAGCATCCAATTTATATTTAATACAAATAAATGCTTTTTCTGTTTGAAGACCTGTTAAGAATCTGTAAAGCAAAACTATAGGTTGCACTACCAGGCAGCAACTACACACAGCATTACCAAAGTAAAAAACCTTTATCTACAAGTCTCTTTTCCCAAACTTTCTTACTGAAATACCTACGGGAATAAGAATCCAAAGAGACATAACTATTGTTGTAACAAAAATGCCAGTGATAGTTCCAAAAAAATCTTTAAACACTGCACCTGTATATCCCATTAATGCTGAGATGTCGAGTTTTAAAAGAATTAATATTCTGCTAATATCAATCGGATTAAAAAAACTAAAAGCGATCATAGGCATTTCTAATGGATAATCCTGGAACTGGAATAACAAAAACAAAACCAGCACATCAAAGATCAGGGAAAAATACAACCACAATAAAATTGAAAGCCCTAGACCCTTTGCTTTATCCCTGCTTAGCACAGCAGACAGTGTGGCAATACTAACAAAAATTATACTTAGCAAAACTCCCATAAGCACCATCATTACACCGGTTACGTCCTGATGATAAATTAATACGGGTAACCCTACACCGATTAAAAAGGCAAATGAAAGAGAAGTTGCCAAACCTGCAAATAAACTAAGCCAGATAGTTTTTCTTTTCAAAGGCTGGCTTACCAGGAGCTCTATAAATTCTGCACTGTTATAAATGTAAATGGTTGAAAAAATTATCGAGATAAGTGGTACAAGTATTACTACAATGTTAAGTAAACTAACCAGCCCTTTTGAGGAATTATTTTCAAGATTAAAAATGCTTACAGTAATAACAAGCAATAAAAAAGTGTACACCAATACAATTTTAGTTTGCATAATATCAACCACTATATATTTTATTAGCTTTCTCATTGATGATGGTTGTTCATTATCTTAACTATTGCCCTGGATAATTTTTCTTCCCCGGTTTCCAGTTTCAGTGCCGCCAGCTTTTTATGAAACAGTGGTTTCCCTTCCTGCATATACATTACTTCTGTTATTAATTCATCCATTTCACTTAATACATGAGAGGTAATAAGGATCAGCTTGCCCTTATTTTTTTCCTGAATTATTTTTCCTTTTAATATTTCTGATGCTACAGGATCGAGGCCAGCCGTAGGCTCATCAAGAATTAAAACTTCAGGGTTAAATAAGAAAGCCAGGCTTGCGCTAACTTTTTGTGTAGTTCCTCCCGATAAAGTCCGCATTTTTTTCTGCATTAAATTTTTTAGCCCCAAACTTTCCAACAGCTCTTCATCAATCTCCTTTTTACGTATATCTTTCATCATATTAAAAACCTGTGCTATCGTCATATTTTCCGGATACTTTCCAATTTGCGGCATGTAGCCGATCTGGCACCGGTAAAGCCATTTTTTTGCAATGGAGTTATCATTAAAATAAATTGAGCCGCTGTTTGCCACTACCATGCCCAGGATACATTTTAGCAAAGTGGTTTTTCCGCTCCCATTTGGACCAATCAAGCCAATACATTCTCCTCTGCTGTACTCTGCCGACACATCATTTAATGCATACAGCTTACCGAATTTTTTGGTGAGATTTTTAATAACGATCATAAAGGCAAAGGTCTCATTAACGGCGATTCATCCTGTAAATTTGCGGGAGTAATTTCAGGTAATATTTTTTCGCTTTTATCCAGTAAAGAAACTATCAGGCTCCTGAATAACATTAAGGAAGCAGGGTTATTATCAATGATCATTGAGTAGAGACTTACCGGGTGATAGGGTACGTCACCCATTTTATTTTTATCAAGATCATAGCCCTCGTATTTGTCCCAGTAATTTCCATTGAATTTATTAAGCACAAGAGAGCCGTTAGTCCCTATATCAAAAGTGTTTCCTCTAAAATTATTTTGCAGTACATTATTATCATCGCAGCTTGCCTGTATCTTAATAGCCCAGCCATTATTTAAAAAATCATTTCGCTGCAACACAATACGGCTACTGCCTTCCATGTGAATACCTACTGTATTTTTTATAAAATGATTACCAAGAATGTAGCTGTCAGAAATATCCTTTAACAAAATCCCGTACGCAGCATCCCCCCAGTTTTCTTCAAAAAAATTATTAAACATCTTTACTCCATGCGAATACATTACGGCAACACCGGAACCATTATTTACAAAAAGATTGCCGATGTAGTTGTTATCCTGTGAGAACATAAAGTGTAATCCATAGCGAACATTTTTAGTTGAAATATTTCGCCATATCATTGAATTTGTTACAAACTCAAAATAGATTCCATCCCTATGCCCTGTAATAGTATTGCCAATAATGAGCATGCTGTCAC
>JBDSAQ010000297.1:0-2780 GCA_039922095.1 Ginsengibacter sp.
CCCCAGTTGTGGACCCACCGGTTGGCCCGCCTGTTGACCCGGCCACTGCAAACACGATTGGTTTTTTTCTTAATGACTGGGCCCCGAAAACTTTTACAGTTCCATCTTACAACGATGCAACAACGCCTTCGGCTGCATCAACAGTAATCATAAACGTTGACCCCTCCAATATAATTACAAAAATTCCCGGACCTGTTTTTGGGCAAAATGCAAATATTTGGATGAGCCAGATGGTAACAGAATCATCGCTGATAAATAATATTTCTACTCTTAAGCCAAATATTATTCGTTTTCCGGGAGGGAGTATAAGTGATGTTTTCTTTTGGAATGCAGATCCGGGTTCCCCGCCCTCTGATGCCCCTGCTTCGTTAACTGATGCAAGCGGTACGGTAGCCGCTGCAGGTTACTGGTTTGGAAAAAATTCTGCAAGTTGGACATTTTCGGTAGATAATTATTATAGCATGTTGCAAATGACAGGTAACAAAGGGATGATCACTGTTAACTATGCATATGCACGTTATAGCACGGCAGCTAATCCGGTGGCAAGTGCTGCACACCTCGCAGCAGATTGGGTAAGGTATGATAATGGACGTACCAAATATTGGGAAATTGGCAATGAAGATAATGGCACCTGGGAAGCCAGCTACAGGATAAATCTAAGTACGAATAAAGATGGACAACCACAGATAATAACTGGTGATTTATACGGACAACATGCCAAAGTTTTTATTGATTCGATGAAACATGCCGCACAGGAAATTGGAAAAACTATTTTTATTGGCACCCAGCTTTTAGAAAGTCAGCCTCAGTCTTGGCAAACCCCGACAGACCAAACATGGAATACAGGGGTACTAAGCCAGGTAAAAGATGTTACTGATTTCTATATTATACATAACTACTTTACTCCCTATCAGCAAAACTCCTCGGCTGGTGTAATTTTAAATACAGCTATAACTAATAGCGCTGATATGATGACTTATGTAAAAACAAGCTTAAGTGCTGCGGGTGCCGCCATAAAACCAATTGCCTTAACCGAGTGGAATATTACTTCCCAGGGATCAAAGCAGCAGGTATCTTTTATTAATGGAATGCATGCTGCTATTTTACTTGGCGAATCTCTCAAAAATAAATATGGGGAAACAAGCAGATGGGACTTTGCGAATGGATGGAGCGATGGAAATGATCATGGCTTATTTAATATTGGGGATGAGCCGGGGGTAAGCAAATGGAATCCGCGGCCGGCATTTTATTACATGTATTTTTTTCAAAACACGATTGGAGATCGTTTAGTTAATAGTACAATTACCGGCAGCAGCAGTGTTCTTTCGTATGCATCATCTTATACTTCCGGGGAAAAAGGTGTTATACTGGTAAACAGAGGTTTAACCACTGAAAATGTTCAGGTAGTATTAAAGAATGCTGCTGCCGGTTCAAGATTTTACTGGTATATACTAACCGGTGGAACAGATAATGGCGAATTTTCAAATAAGGTATTTGTCAATGGCAACGCACCTTCTGAAGTTTCAGGTGGCCCGGCCACCTATGCAACAATAAAACCATATTCAGCATTAACCCAAAATGGAATTAAAATTTCCTTACCATCAAGATCGGTTGTATACATGGTAATTGATAAATAATCTATTCACTTAATTTTTTTTTATGAAAAAAATGCAGCTTGGCTTTCTGATAATAATTTTTATGTGTTCAAAAGTGGAAGCACAAAAAATACAAGGATTGGCATTAACGCCACCTATGGGCTGGAATAGCTGGAACACTTTTCAAACAAAAATAAGTGACAAGCTTGTGATGCAAATTGCAGATGATATGGTGTCCTCAGGCATGAAGGATGCCGGCTATACTTATATCGTTTTGGATGATGGGTGGATGACTATGGAAAGAGATAGCATGGGCAGTCTTGTTGCAGATCCTGTTAAGTTTCCACAAGGTATTAAGGCAGTTGCTGATTATGTACATTCTAAAGGATTAAAGTTTGGCCTGTATAATTGTGCCGGAACAAAAACCTGTGCCGGCTATCCGGGAACAAGAGGATATGAATACCAGGATGCCCGTTACTATGCATCTCATGGGATTGATTATTTGAAATTTGATTGGTGTTATTCAGATGGGATTAATGCCAAGGAAGCCTACACTACAATGAGTAAGGCACTTACTAAAACAGGCCGTCCAATTATTTTCAGTATGTGTGAATGGGGCCATAGTAAGCCATGGGAGTGGGCTGATAGTGTTGGCCACCTTTGGCGTACAACAGGCGATATCGCTAATATTTTTGAAGGCATTAAAAGTCATGGATCATGGTCATCACTTAGTGTAACTAAAATTATTGATCTTCAAAAAGGATTAAGAAAGTATGCAGGCCCGGGGCATTGGAACGATCCGGATATGCTTGAGGTAGGTAATGGATTATCACAAAGCGAGAACAGGGCTCACTTTTCTATGTGGTGTATTTTAGCCGCTCCATTAATTGCAGGTAACGATATTACAAAGATGTCAGAGGAAACACGTGGGATATTAACTAATAAAGAAGTAATAAATATTAACCAGGATTCATTAGGAATACAGGGTTTTATGTATGCTGATAAAGACAGTGTGGAAACATGGCTTAAACCCTTAAGAAACGGGAGCTGGGCAATATGCTTTTTAAACAGAAGCATTACTCCAAAGCCGGTTGAATTTAACTGGAAGGAAGAAATAATAAATGATACACTTTCAAAAGCAATGCTTAATACTTCGCTTACTAACTATAAAATCCGAAATCTCTG
>JBDSAQ010000298.1:0-5066 GCA_039922095.1 Ginsengibacter sp.
AAATAGCCGGCCATTATAAAAAGTTACACCCGGCACAAAATAGAACATACACAATACCTAAACAGCATCAGATAATGAGCTGAATGTAAAATCACGAACCTTCATTGGTGGTATAAGGTAACTGGTGTTTGATTCACCACTTACAGTCCTTTCCGGTATACCTAAGGCTTCAAGATTGTTCAACATAATAACAGGACTTTCATTAAAGCGGAAATTTTTCACAGGAAATTTAATCGCTCCATTTTCAATATAGAAAGTTCCGTCACGGGTTAACCCGGTTAATAGTAAAGTTTGCGGGTCAACTGAACGTATATACCACAAGCGGGTTACAAGTATTCCTTTTTCTGTACCCTTGATAAGGTCTTCTAAAGTAGCGGTGCCTCCCTCCATAATAACTCCGTCTGGCGCTGGTATGGCTTTTACTCCTTTAGTCTGAGCCCAGAAACGGGAGTAATATAAATTTTTTACAACCCCTTTATCAATCCATGTAACTTTTTCCTGGGGCCGTCCATCACCTGCCCATGTTGAACCAGGCAATTCACTATTTTGAGGATCAGAATAAATAGTGACTGCTTCATCAACCAGTTTTTCCCCAAGCTTTGTTCCTCCCCCTGATTTGCTTAAAAAGCTGCGGCCTTCATCAGCCCGGCGGGCGTCTAAGCCAAAAAAAAGATTTTCAAGCAAAACGGCTCCTGCAGCAGGTTCTAAGATAACAGTGTATTTTCCCGGTTCTATCGCTTTGGCTGTAACCGATTTAATTGCTTTGTTTGCTGCTATAGAAGTGGCGCTTTTTACATCAAGCTTTGAAACATCATTATAACCTTTGGTCGCATACCCTGATCCTTTTCCATCATCAGTTCTGAGCGTAACATTAAAATTTACGTTTGTTGCAGTGTTATAAGCAAACAAACCACTTGAGTTCATCATGGCAGAAAAACCTGCGCTGCTTTCCAGGAAACCTGCAGCAGTAAGTTTATTATCCTTAGCTATCTGTAAGCTTTCGGCAACTAAATCTGCACGAAGCTTTGGAGTGATAGCAGCAGTTTGAGGAACAAATGTTTTAGACGGGCCATGTTGTTGCGGTCCAAGGTTTTTGACGAACTCGGGATTTTCAGGCGCTAATTTTGCCAGCTCTTCAGAACGCTTTACAGCTTTTTCCAGTGATGCATCATCAAATTCATTTATTGTGGCAACACCCACTTTCTTGCCAAAGGATGATTGAACAACAAGGTTGTTTCTGCTGATTCCACCGCTTGTAGAAACAGCATTGCGTGCATAACGGACATTGCCTCCGTCGGAGCCATCTAAATTTACCTCGCATTCATCTGCTTTTGAATAGCTGAGCACTTTTTTAAGCAGGGCTTGTGCTTCTTCTTTACTTAATATGGGCATATTAAAGTTTTCTTGCTGTGTTAATTACATTTACTCCTTTAAATCTTGCTGTTGAACAGCCATGTGAAACGGCGCTTGATTGGGTGGGCTGGCCTTTACCATCAAAGAAAGAGCCGCCTAACCGGTAATCACTTTCATCAGCTATATCAACACATGAATTCCAGAACTCCTGTGTGTTCGACTGGTAGGCAACATCCTTTAGCATTCCGGCTATTTTTCCATTCTTTATCTCATAAAACAACTGTCCGCCAAACTGAAAATTATACCGCTGCTGATCTATTGAAAATGAACCATCCCCAATTATATAAATTCCCTTTTCTACATTTTTTATTAAATCATCCACACTTCTTTTTACTTTGCCGGGCTGTAAGGAAATATTAGGCATTCTTTGAAACTGCACGCTGCTCCAGTTATCCGCATAACAACAACCCTGCGATTCCTTTAAACCTATAATATGTGCCTGGTCACGTATGGCCTGGTAATTTACGAGTGTGCCTTCTTTTATTATGTCCCACTTTTTGGTTTCTACTCCTTCATCATCATATCCCACTGCACCCAAAGAACCAACCTGGGTTTTATCTGCAACAATATTTACCAGCTTACTTCCATAGTTGAATTTTTTAGATTCCCATTTATCAAGTGTGAGAAAACTGGTTCCGGCAAAATTGGCTTCGTAACCCAGCACCCGATCAAGTTCTGAAGGATGACCCGCAGATTCATGAATGGTTAGCCACAAATGAGATGGATCTAATACAAGATCATACTTACCTGGTTCTACAGATTTTGCCTCTAACTTTTGCCCGGCCTGTAATCCACCGGCTTTCGCATCTTCAAACATATCATACCTTCCTTTGTACAAAGTAGTTACTCCCTTTATTTTATCCTGAGGCCGTGCATTTAAATATTCGTAGCCCATTCCCATCGGGGCACTCAATGCATTTCTTGTTTCAAACTTTCCTGTTTTAGCATCAATCTTTGTTATAAAGAAAGTAGGCCATATCCGGTGTATATCCTGGTCAATATAAGAGCCATCTGTTGAAGCAAAATATTTTTGCTCGTTTACAAGAAATAGGTACGAATTAATGTAATTAGCCCCGCTCTTCATTGCTTCAGCATTTAAAGACAATAAAAGATCTGCCTTCTCTTTTACGGGCACTTCAAATGAATTTTTTTCAATAGGCGCTTTCCATGATACTTCACCATAACCCCTTTGGGGAGCAAGCTGTACGGGTTCTGATAAAAGCCTTGAATTTTCTTTAGCTATTTCTACAGCTAATGCCGCGGTTTTAGCAATGTTGTCTTTATCCATATTATCAGTGGCTGCAAAGCCCCATCCACCATTGGCTATTACACGAATCCCCATTCCATACGATTCGGTGCTGACAATGTTCTCAACTTTATCTTCACGGGTTATAACGTACTGGTTTAAGTAACGCCCAATACGTACATCAGTATAAGTAGCTCCCTTTGATCTTGCAGCATTTAAGGCAATATCAGCCAGTTGTTTTTTTAGTGAAGTATCCGCAGGGCTCCAGATTCTATCATGCGGAACTGCCTTGCCGATTATGGGGATATTAGACAGAAATGTTGCACCTGCACCCATACCTGTAAGTGAAAGAAAATCTCTTCTTCTCAAAATAATATAGCTTTTTAATTAAGAAAAGTAATGAGAAAGTAAGTTAATACAATTCAGGAAATAGCAAAGAATAAAATTTATACGGTTATATTGAAAGATAAATGGAGAAATTTTCAGGGTGAAATATTTAAAATAATTATGGTGAAATATAAGAGCAGGTAATAAAAGTGTGTGCATCTCAACTCTTACTTATTTGCACAATTCTTAGCTTTTAGATATATATTCACATTCCAAATTTAAATGGAGCTTAGCTCTGATCTAAATTGACATCTCATTGCTTTCCTGCTTTTAATTTTAAATAAGGTATTTACACTGTAACTAACTTTTTATACTCTTTATCGGTTAACATTAATCAGGTGCTTAATTATAATCAATGGAAAGCAATATAAAGATCATTGTATATGCGAAGGCAGTCTTATAATTTTATGAGGCTGAATTGGAAAACAACAGGTAATACAAGCTATATATCATAAATCACAAAACACAAACTAACAATTATGGATTTTGAAAATTTTCTTACACATTACTGGTGGATACTGGTAATTCTCATTTCACTAATTCTTTATAAGCTTATTCTACGGTTTTTATTTGGCATGGTGATAGTTCCAGAGAACAGGCTTGGGCTGGTAACTAAAAAGTTTGTACTTTTTGGACCAAATAAGGCATTACCAGATGGCAGGATCATAGCTACCAAAGGGGAAGCGGGATTTCAAGGCAAAACCCTTGCGCCGGGTTTATATTGGGGTATGTGGCCCTGGCAGTATGGGGTGTTGATGCAAGCTTTTACAGTAATACCGGAAGGTAAAATCGGATTAGTATTAAGTAATGATGGAGCTGAAATTCCTACGGGGGCCATACTTGGCAGAAGAGTTGACAGTGATAACTTTCAGAATGCCGAAGAATTCCTGAATAATGCCGGACAGAAAGGACGCCAGACATCCTACATAACTGCAGGCACCTATCGTATCAATAATTATGCATTTACCATTACCATCGCGGATATGGTGATAATACATGAAAATATGGTGGGCATAGTAACCTCTTTGGATGGGCAGCCAATTGAAACAGGCCAGATAGCCGGTAAATATATTGATGGCCACAATAATTTCCAGGACTTTGATTCTTTTTTAAAAAACGGGGGTAATCGTGGCCTCCAGCCTTCGATCATTCTTGCAGGCAGTTATAATATTAATCCATGGGCAATACAAATTGAAGAAGTACCCATGACTGATGTGCCAATTGGATACGTTGGCGTGGTGATCAGTTATATTGGCCAGGATGGTAAAGATTTAAGCGGTGAAAGTTTTAAGCATGGTAACATTGTAGGTAAAGGTCAACGCGGCGTTTGGATGGAACCATATGGCCCTGGTAAATATCCTTTTAATAAATACATAATGAAAGTAGAAATGGTTCCAACTACCAACCTTGTATTGAACTGGGCTAATACAAGAAGTGAATCCCATCAGTTGGATAAAAATTTAAGTACAATCACTGTTCGTTCACAGGATGGTTTCCCTTTCAACCTCGATGTATCACAAATCATCCACATACCTGCAAATGAGGCGCCTAAAGTAATTGCCCGGTTTGGAAGTATGAATAACCTGGTAAGTCAGGTGTTAGAACCAACTATCGGTAATTATTTCAGAAACTCCGCACAGGATAGTGATGTAATCGCTTTTCTAAGTACCCGTAAAGAAAGGCAGCAGGCGGCAAAAGATAACATGAAGCTGGTACTGGATGAATACAATGTGACTGCTGTTGATACACTGATTGGTGACATAGTTCCGCCGGAATCATTGATGAAAACTTTGACTAACAGGAAGATAGCCCAGGAAGAAGAAAAGACTTACGCTACCCAGCGCATGGCGCAGGAAAAACGTCAGGGTATGGAGAAAGAGACAGCCATTGCTGACATGCAAAAAGAAATTGTAAAAGCCCAGCAAAGTGTTGAAATCGCACAAAGGACTGCAGATGCGGTAGTAAAAAAAGCAGAAGGTGATGCAAACAGTTTAATACTACAGGTAGAAGCAGAAGCAAC
>JBDSAQ010000299.1:0-5501 GCA_039922095.1 Ginsengibacter sp.
ATGGCCTGAGATTCACCTACGAACAATCTAAAGGGAATAAAGAAAGTATAAAATAATTAATGATGAAATCATTTAATCAATCCTAATTCATACAATGCTTAAAAATTATTTTAAAATCGCCTGGAGAAATTTAATTAAGGATAAGCAATTCAGTTTTCTAAACCTCATTGGTTTGTCTACTGGTTTAGCTTGTGCATTACTTATTTATCTGTGGGTAACCGACGAGTTAAGCATTGATAAATTTAATAAGAATGATACCAGGCTTTACCAGGTCTTAAAAAAGAACGGCGATGGCAAAGGCGCTATCCGTGTCGGGGAAAACACACAAGGCTTGTTGGCAGAGTCAATGGCCAAAGAATTACCTGGAGTTGCATTTGCAACTTGCTTAAGAAAAGAACGTGATGCCGGTATTCTTACTTTCGGCGACAAGCGTATAAAAGCTATGCCGGCGTATGCAAGTAAGGATTTTTTTAATGTGTTTTCTTATCAGCTTATTAATGCTAACAAGAAGGCACTGTCTGATATATCAGGGATTATTTTATCAGATAAAACAGCTTTAAAATTATTCAACACCACCGATGCCGTTGGTAAAACAGTTGAGTGGAATTTTGAAGACAACGCTGATTTCAATGGTGTATATAAAGTTGCAGATGTTTTTAAGGCGCCACCTTCTAATGCAAGCGATCAGTTTGATATATTATTCCCTTTTGAATTGTATGCTAAAAAACAAGCAGGCGGCATGGGTGATGTAACATTTTGGGGAAGCAATATGGTTTCCACTTATCTATTGCTGAAACCTGGCACTAATGCTACGGCATTTAATAATAAAATAAAAGATTTTAGTAAAGCAAAGATCAAAATTCTGTATGCAGGAAACGATATGGTGGATTATGAAGGTGATCTCTTCATTCAAAAATATTCTGACAGGTATTTGTACGACAATTATGTAAACGGCGTACAGTCTGGTGGCAGAATAGAATATGTAAAGCTTTCTTCCATTATCGCCATCTTTATTTTAATCATTGCCTGCATCAACTTCATGAATTTATCTACCGCAAAGGCATCGCGGCGCATGAAAGAAGTGGGTATAAAAAAAGTTGTAGGCGCAAGCAGAAGTTCATTGGTCTTTCAATACATAGGTGAGTCAATGCTTATGGCATTTGCTTCTTTGATTATTGCAATAATAATTGTTGTGTTTTTGTTTCCTGCCTTTAAACAAATTACGGGGAAAGAAATCAGCCTTCAGCTAAATGCCGGTCTTATCATATCGGTAATCACCATCACATTTATTACCGGTCTTATTGCCGGCAGTTATCCTGCGCTGTATTTGTCGGGCTTTAAGCCAATATCAATTTTAAAAGGCAAATTGAATACATCGTCAGGAGAACTATTAATACGCAAAGGTTTGGTGGTATTTCAATTTTCTATTTCTGTTATTCTCATTGTCTCTGTGGTGGTTGTTTACCAGCAAATGAAATTAATTCAAACCACAAACCTTGGTTATAATAAAGACAATATCATTCGCTTTTCAAATGATGGTAGCCTTAAAGAAAATTATTCATCTTTTATTGCAGCCTTGAAAAATATTCCCGGTGTTGTCAACGCATCAGACGTTGATGGTGACCTGATGGGCCATTACTCACATGCAGGCGGTGGTATTGACTGGGAAGGAAAAGATCCTAATCTTCATGTAGAATATTATGGAAACGCTGCAGACCATGATTTTTTTGAAACAATGAATTTGCAGATGGCCGAAGGCAGAACTTTCTCTAAAAAGTTTGCTGATAGTTCAAGTGTAATATTCAACCAGTCTGCTATTGCGGCGATGGGCTTAAGAAACCCTCTTGGTAAAACAGTTTCATTATGGGGTGAAAAGAAACAGATCATTGGCGTTGTAAAAAATTATCACTTTGAATCATTATATAAAAAGATAGGGCCTGCCTTTTTTACTTTCTCGCAGGATAACCCAACAACAATTGCTAAAATAAAAGCAGGCACAGAGCAACAAACTATTGCACGGATAAAAGCTTTATACAACCAGTATAACACCGGTCTTGATTTTAGTTATGCCTTTCTTGATGAAGATTACAACAAACTTTATGCTTCTGAACAAAGAGTTGCATTGTTGTCTAAATATTTTGCGGGCATTGCAATTTTAATTTCCTGCCTTGGCTTATTTGGCCTTGCTGCATTTACTGCGCAAAGAAGACAAAAGGAAATAGGCATACGAAAAGTAATAGGCGCATCTGTAAGCAACATCGTAGGCATGCTTTCAAAAGATTTCCTGGTGTTGATTTGTTTAGCGTTGCTTGTTGCCATCCCGATATCGTGGTGGGCCGCAAATGAATGGCTGCAAAGCTTTGCCTATCGCATCAGCGTTAACCCGGTAGTGTTTGTAATTACGGGCGTGTCTGTTATACTGGTCACATTGCTAACAATAAGTTTTCAATCAATAAAAGCAGCAATCGCAAACCCTGTGAAGAGTTTAAGGACAGAATAAAAAAATACTCATGCTTAAAAATTATTTCAAAATCGCCTGGAGAAATATTATTAAATACCGCTTTCACTCGCTGGTGAATATTGGTGGTTTGGCGGTGGGTATTGTATTTGCATTTTTGATTGGTGGTTATGTATGGAGTGCTTTCCAGGTAAACAGTACACTTAAAAATGAAAGCAATCAATACATCATTCAAAGCAGGTATGGTAGCGATCCTACCCTCTCGCTTACAACAGTTGGTAATCTTGCCAAAGCATTGAAAGAACAATATCCCGGTTTAGTTGCTAATTATTATCGCTGGGATGGCATTACCACAACCGTGTCAAAAAGTGATAAACATTTTCGGGAAGGCATTCAGATTAATGACAGCACCATTTTCTCTATGTACGGTTTTCCTGTTCTGTATGGCAATATAAAAACAGCATTTAACGATCCTTTTTCTGCGGTAATAACAGAAGAAATTGCAAAGAAATATTTTGGTAAAACCAATGTCGTGGGCCAAACAGTTACTATAGATAATTTCTCCGGCGGCAAACATGATTTTATGATTACTGCTGTGTTGAAATCATTGCCTGATAATTCTGTAACAAAAATTAATGATAATAATAACAACGGAATTCTATTGCCAATTACTTCAGTAAACTTTTTTAACAGGCAGATAGATGCATGGAACAATACATGGATCGTTAGTTATGTTGAACTGCAAAAAGATATTACACCAAAGCAACTGGAACAACCAATGCACTATCTCATTGCGCATAATACACCTGCAGGAATCAGCGATCAGATGCATACAGTGCTTGTTTCATTAAATGATTATTATCTGCAAGCCAATAATAATCTTGTTAAAAAAATGCTGTACACGCTTTCATTTATTGCAGCATTTATTTTATTGATGGCAATTATCAACTTCATTAATATTTCTATTAGTAAAGCATCTTCACGTATGAAGGAAATTGGTGTACGCAAGGTACTTGGCGGAATGAAAAAACAATTGGTGTTGCAGTTCTTAACAGAATCGGTTTTGCTTGTTTTCTTTTCAACGGTGGCAGCACTTATTATCTATCAATTCATGCGTCCATATTTAAGCGGCGTGTTGGGAAGAGAGATTCCGGCAGTGTTCAGCTTTCCTTTCTATATATATTTTGTTCCAATATTATTAGGGCTTACAATTGGTTTGCTTGCTGGTATTTATCCTGCATTGGTTTTATCTTCTTTAAAATCTGCTGAAGTAATAAAAGGAAAACTTACATCAATAAAAGAAAACATACTGTTGCGTAAATCATTAGTGGCATTTCAGTTTTGCATTGCAGCCGTTGTATTAATTGGCAGCATGATCATTTCAAAACAGGTTAATTATTTCTTTGGCAAAAATTTGGGCTATGATAAAGAATACCTGTTTTCAGCACAAGTGCCAAGAGACTGGAGTGCACAAGGCGTTGCACATATGGAAACGATACGGAATGAACTTGCTATAATTCCGCAAGTAAGTAATGCGACAGTATCCTGGGAAATTCCTAATGGCAATAACGGGAATGGGTTAGCTTACAAGCCTGCCCAGGATTCAACAGCAGCAACCTATACAGAGCTTTTAACCACGGATGAAAACTTTGCAGCTACTTATAAGATACCACTGGTTGCAGGAAGTTATTTCAATAATAATGGAGGTTATGATTCTTCAAAAATTGTTATCAACGAAAGTTTTGCAAAAACATTTGGCTGGAAGAATGCCCATGATGCCATCAACCAGCAAATAAAATTGCAAGGCTATGGCAATACCATCTTTACTATTTCCGGCGTAGTAAAAGATTTTCATTTGTGGAGCATGCAGGGGAGTATTCCTTTGATTGCTTTTGTGAATGTAAAACTTAACCAGCGTTACCGTTATCTTTCATTTAGAATAAAACCCGGCAATGTTGCAGGCGATGTGTCAGCATTGCAAAAGAAATGGTCTGCATTAATGCCCGGCGCTCCATTTGAATATAGCTTTATGGATGAAACCTTACAAAAAATTTACAGCACAGAATTACAGTTAAAACAAGCCGCTTACACATCAACTTTTTTATCACTAATTATAGCATTGTTAGGCATTGTTGGGTTGATATCGCTGAGCATTCAAAAACGCACTAAAGAAATCGGCATAAGAAAAGTATTAGGTTCTTCTGTTGCAGGCATCATTTCTTTATTTATAAAAGAATTTTTATTGGTGATTTTGATCGGCGGAATCATCGCATGCCCGTTGGCTTATATTGTTATGCATAGCTGGCTGCAAGGTTATGCATACAGGATACACATAGATGCAACACCATTTATTATTTCAATTATTTGTTTAGGATTGATAACAGCGTTACTCATTTGTGTTCAAACAATAAAAGCAGCCCTTGCAAATCCTGTTAACAGTTTGAGAAGCGAATAAAAAAATCATATGTTTAAAAGCTATTTAAAAATTATTGTAAGAAACCTCTGGCGAAATAAGCTATACACACTTATTAATATTATTGGTACTGGTGTGGGCATTGCTATGGATTCTTGGTTGCAAAGCTTTGTCTATCGCATTACGATAAGCCCGTTCATATTTGTAATTGCAGAGGTATCTGTTATATTGATTACACTTTTAACCATCAGCTTCCAGGCTGTCAAAGCTGCCATTGCAAATCCAATAAAAAGTTTGAGAACCGAATAAAACTATTGTATGATAAGAAATTATTTAAAACTCGGCCTCCGTAATTTACTGCAACAGAAAGTTCTTGCTTCAATAAATATAATAGGCTTGTCTATCGGCCTTGCCTGTTTTATTTTATTTCTGTTATTTGCAGTTAACCAACTAAGTTTCGACAAATTTCATAAAAAGGCATCAAATATTTATAGAGTAGTTGAATGGTTTCAAGGCTCTCCCGGAAGAGACCCGGGCGGTGAAGCTTACGGCGGAACCCCTCTTGGACCTGCTATGAAACAAGATTTTCCTGATGTAAAAAGCTTTGTCCGCATTCAAACAGGTTTTGAT
>JBDSAQ010000300.1:0-4641 GCA_039922095.1 Ginsengibacter sp.
GCCAGGTAAAAGCAGAAATAAAAAGAGACGAGTATTACGTAAGAGGTTCAGCAACTTCCGGATGCCTGTTCGTGGTGCTAAGTATTGCATTTTTTGTTTATGGCTGTAGTATTTTGTTGGGGATAAGGCAAGGTTATACATGGATGGGCATTGCATTTATATTAAGCGGCATCATCATTTTATTGTTTGGCATATTCATGCGAAAGAAAACGAGAAAGGGCACAGAGCTATACCAAAAATTGCTTGGCTTTAAAGAGTTTTTAAAAGAGGTAGAAAAAGATCGCTTAAAAGAATTTTTAAAACAGGACGAACATTATTTCGATAAGATACTGCCTTATGCAATTGTGTTTGGTATTGCAGATACATGGAAAGATAAATTAGAAGGGCTTGATATTCCACCGCCTCACTGGTATGTTGGCAACTACAATACTTTCAACACCGGGTTATTTATGGGCAGTTTAAATCATTCTATGAACGAAATGTCAAACACATTTTATAGCGCACCCAGCAGCAGTGGCAGTAGTGGCGGCAGTTTCAGCGGTGGCGGAGGATCAAGTGGTGGTGGTTTTGGCGGTGGTGGTGGAAGTAGTTGGTAAAAATCAAAGTTCTTTTGGAGTCTCATTCCTTGTACGCCGGCTTAAATGAAAATCATATCTTACTCATTATTAGCTACACCATTTAATTTAAGGGATTATGAGATTCAGTTTAGCCAATACTTCAAAGAACTTGGCTCACAATAGGATATCTCATCAGGATATTTAAGCCCTAGCAGTTCACATTTTGTATTTTCATGAATGCCTTCGATAAAAAGTTTAAAACTTTTAATAGCTGTTGTAAGTTTCTTTATTACAGATGATGTTGCTCACGGACAAAAAACCAGTATTCATATTTTTACGAATAGAAACTATTACAAGGGCAAATATAAATTTACGATTAACGGCGAGGCATTAAGTTTAAAAGCAGGTAACTGCATGGAGTACACTGCAAGCGGTGATTCTGTAAAAGTTGAAATCACAAACAAATCGTTGCTGAAGGCTCAATATCCCATTAATCTTTATATTCCTGCAAAACAGGAACTTTACCTGTATATAACCTGGGGCGAACAAGTTGGAAAATCCTCTGTTGGGCATAAAGAGGTAAAAGAAATCTGCAAGGAATGTTACCAGGAATTGTCGAAGGCCTGCAAAAATTAATATAATTTATCAGGACTTTGCTACGCTTCAAACATTTCGGGTTACGCTAATAAATCCAAAGGCTTCTTTTAAGCAGTGTCTGTGGCGGCCAGTGGTGGTTTTATGGCGTATTCACCCTTTATTTATTTATTCTTTACCATACGCTTTCATAATATCCGGGACTTCATCACGGGTAATTATTAAGTCGTGGTTATATAACTTCTTTAAATAAGTAGTATCAACTTTGCGTATGTGCTGCGTATGCCATTCCATCCACCAACTCCACATTACGCCATCTTTAAAACATTTATCAGGATCAGGAGGTACGCCGCATTCATGATAAGCGATAGGAACCCGGTTGCCTGTAATATCTTTTACCGCTTTGTACATAAGCGGCAATGCACTATCCCCTTTGCCATAGGTATCGGCGCCGGCAATGTCAACATATTTATTACCCGGATACCAGGCACTATCAGGCTCACCCGTATAGCATAGTACCCAAATTAAATTGTTTAATTTTCTGTCGTTCACAAAATAGTCATACATGGTTGTCCAAAGGCGTTTAAAATTACCAGGTCCTTGCTTACCCCACCAAAACCAGTTTCCATTCAGCTCATGAAAAGGGCGCCATAAAACAGGCACGTTTGCTTTCTGCAACCTTTGAAGGAGATCCGCTTTTGTTTTTAGTTCTGTGTGAAACGAATCATATTCTACCGTTCCTTCCTGAAAACATTTTGAGATATCAACTTCTTTTTTACTGTTGGGATAACCTTCGCCAATGCCCGGTGCGCCCCAATGCCACATTATGGTAGGTATGCCTCCGTCTTTCCACCATAGAATGGCTCCATTTACTACTGAATCATTCAGTGATGACTTTATAAAATCGAAGCCTTTAATTGCAGGGTACTTGCCGGTAATTGTATATGTGTAATTGATTTCATCGAAACCCCAGCCAGAAAACATCTGCCCTGACAATGTTTTTTTGCCGAACATATCATTAATATAAGCGTACAATGCTTTGGCTTCTTTCGTAGCTTTTGCATCCGATAAATGCTGCTGTTGTGCCAACATTGTAAAAGGCAGTGCTAACAATGTGTAAACGCTTAGCAACAGGTAAGCAGTTTTCTTTTTCATAGTTACAATTATTAATCATTTTTCAGAGCAGGGCTTTGTACAATCCTTATATAATAAATATTATTTTTTTATGATTGATGGCACCCTCCATTGGCCTTTAGATTTGTATCAACTAATATTAAAATTAAATAATCTTTTCATCATGAAAGACTCCGGCGGTACTGCTATTTATTTGGTTACCTATAACCTAAATGCATATAATGGCAACTATTTATTAAGGTAGATGTGATGAAGAACGTGCCGTCCTTAAGGTATCGTTTGCTGCTATGCTAACTGAATAAAAACTCAACTCATACCTCTATCAGTTTATATCCGACCTAACGCAGGCTGTTCAGCTTTTGTTGTTATCTTCATCACCCTGAACGTTACAAACGTCTCCCGAGGCCGTTTTGCCTGCTTCTCCTTATTTTGTATTATTACCACAACTATTAATGTCAAAGACTAATCATCATGAAACTATTTTTTACAAGGAAGCATTTGAGTTTTATAACACTCTTCTTTGCTGTTTTATTTACATCATTATCCTTGCATGCACAAACCCGCAGTAAAGGACCATGGTGGCCAAATGCATTATGGGGAGCCAATGACCAGGCAGGTGCATCTAATTGGATTACTCCTGAAAAAATATTAAAAGCCGTGGCCCTGGTGAAGAGCGGTAAAACTTTTGAACTGGGAAATATGTATGAAAGAGGCATGCCGTTGGTCGGGCAAAGAAGCTATAATATTTTCATTCCATCCTTTCCTACTTATCCTCCCTCAGGCCCTGATAAAATTGTGTTCAACGACGAATATGTTACAGCAGAGATTGGTCAGGTAGGAACACAATTTGACGGCCCCGGCCACCCCGGCCGCCAATTAACTATGGCCGATGGCACAGTGACTGAATTTTTTACAACGGAGTGCAGTCAGCAGAAATGAAGAACCCTTATGGCTTACTTAAGCTTGGCGTTGAAAATGTAAAGCCAATTATCACACGTGGTATTCTCATTGACCTGGCTGCATACAAAGCAATGAACACTTTGCCCGAACAATATCAAATTACCCTTGATGATATTCGTAACGCACTCGCCAAACAAGGCATGAAGGAATCGGATATTATCATCATTTGTATGGTGACTGAGATTTTCCAATGGCCCCATGATAAGGGTAAGCGGTGTGCGAAACTCATGAGATACGCCTGCAAAAAATCTTGATTTCGCTTCATCCAGTTCAGCCAGTTGTACTGCTTTATTTTTCAACTGGTCATTTATGAGTGTAATTTCTTTTTGCTGATATAATATTTCCTCATTCTGCGCTTCGAGCATTGCATTAGAGCTGTTGAGGGCTTCTGTTCGCTCAATCACTTTTAGCTCAAGGCTTTCTTTCAGATCTTTAAGCTCTTTGTATTCTAAATTAAATTTTACAGAAAGTGCGTAGGTAAATACATATAAAATTGCTGCGGACATGTAATGATTCAGCACCAGGATCTTTGGAAAATTTATTAACTCAATACTCCTGTAAATAAGAATATTTGCTGTAAGCAAAATAAAGCCCACATAAAGTATCTTATAAAAATTTTGTTTGAACAATCGTTTTTTATAAATCCAAAATCCCAGCAGGCAATACATAAGTAGTGTGTCCAGTACTGAGATAATAACAACAACAGGAAGAAGGTGTGTGATATAAAAAGCCGGGCTGATAAAAATAGCGGTAAGCGTAAGAGAAATATTGAGTAACAGGCATGAGTAGATGAACAGAAAAAATTTATCAAACTGCTTAGGAAGCTTTAATAGGTACTTTAAAAATTCCAGCCCGAAAAAAAATAAACCGAATACAAGCACCGCCTCAATATTTGAAACATATAGCCAGTGCGGCCTTAGCGAGGCCAACAAATGTCCGGGTTGTAAGTGAGGGACAATAATAAATAGAGAAACTGTAAATACAAAAAACGCAAAATAAAGATTGTATTTTTCTTCAGTATCCTGTCGTCTTCCCCACCAGATCATCAGGTGATAAATAGTTAAGGTCGCCAGTGCTGTTGTAGCAACCAGGTCGGGAAGTACACTCCAAACAATCTCATCCATGGCTTAAATTGTTTACCTTCTTTATCGGCTGCATATGATATTTCTGGCTCCCTCAAACTACTCCAGTTTCATATTCATGTTCCCATTAATGATCTTCTTTTGAAAAACTTCCGTTGCATGTTAATGCAGGAGCGGCCACCCTGAAACCAAAAGTGGCATCTTCCACAACGGGCTTACCTGTTCTTACCGGGTCAAAGAAATTCGTAAAATGATCTAAATGATCGCTGTAACCTTGGGGTACCTTAAACACAATATCATCTTTAACAGGTTCT
>JBDSAQ010000301.1:0-11582 GCA_039922095.1 Ginsengibacter sp.
TGTAATATTGCTGATACGGCTTACATACATGTACGGGCAGGTAATAACAAAGCATTATTAAATTTTATTCCTAATAAGTTACCTCCATGTACAAACCTTAGTTATCGCTTTGATAATACAACTACAGCACTTTTAAATAATTTTGGGCCTCAAAGTTTTACATGGGATTTTGGTGACGGCTCACCTAAAGTAATAACAGGTATTCAATCTGTTAACCATTCATATGCCGGGCCTGGTACTTACAGGGTTACATTAACTATAGAGGATACTGCTTTTTGCAATTCACCAGATGATACTACAAAATTAGTGAGGCTTTCACCGAAGCTTGTTGCACAGTTTAATACACCTGCAAGTGGATGCGTGCCATATAATGCGGTGTTTGATAATACTTCTTTGGGTGGGTTAAGCTTCATTTGGGATTTTGGTGACGGTACTTCTTCTACTTTAGATTATCCTTCTCACTTATATTCCCAGGCAGGAAACTATAAAATAAAATTATACGCATTTGATTCAACTTCATGCAATCCGATTGATTCAACTTCAAAAATTATTTCTGTTATACCACCACCAATAGCTTCATTTATTTTTAGCCCAACGGTTCCCGTTGAGAATAGCTTTACCCAGTTTACTAATCAGTCAATTGGTGCAATTGATAATCTTTGGAAATTTGGAGACGGAGACACTTCAAATCAGGAAAACCCTCGTCACATATTTCCTGCTACCGGTACTTATAATGTTTGTCTTACTGTTCAGAATGAAGCTGGTTGCAGTGATGATACATGCCAGCCTGTTCAATCGCTCATTAACCCACTGATTGATGTGCCAAGCGCTTTTACACCTGGCAAGTTTGGTGTTAACAGTATTGTGAAAGTTCAGGGATTTGGTATAGCTGAAATGCACTGGAAAATTTACAACAGGTGGGGCCAGAATATATTTGAATCTACCAGCCAGGCTTTAGGCTGGGATGGAAAATTTAAAGGTAAAATACAGCCCTTGGATGTTTATGCATATACATTGGATGTAATATTTTCTGATGGCAAAAAATTTAGAAAAACCGGGGATATAACCTTATTAAGGTAGCTCATTGGTTAATAATTTGACTAAATAAAAGCTTTGATATTTTTACTTTTGAAAAAGTAATGAAAAAATTGAAATACATATTACTTATAACATATTACTCATCACTAACATTTTGCTTAACAGCTCAGGATCTTCATTTCTCCCAGTTTTTTAGTTCTCCTTTAAACACTAATCCTGCTAATACTGGTTTTATACCTGATGCTGATTATCGTATTGGCGCTAATTATAGAAACCAATACTCATCTATAATGGCTGTACCATACAAAACTATGAGCATTTTCGGAGATGCACAGGTTTTTAGAGACAAGCTTGAAAATGGCTGGCTCGGTATGGGAGGAGTTATATTAAGAGATGTTGCCGGAAGCGGAAGCTTAACCTCCACCAAAGTATATGCTTCTGTAGCGTATCATCAATTACTCGGATTAAGCAGTTTGCTTTCGGCAGGTTTTAATGTTGGCTGGTCGAACAAAAGAATTGATCAGACAAAATTGAAATTCCCTGATCAGTTTGATGGTAAATTTTTTGATGGAAACCTTCCAACCAGTGTAGTGCTGAATAATAGTAATATCAATTATTTTGATGTGCAGGCCGGATTAAATTATGCCTATTTCCCCACTGAAAATATTTATATAAATGCAGGCTATTCCATACATCATGTTAACCGCCCCAGGGAATCTTTTTTTGAAGATAAAAGTGAAAGTAGCCGCATAGCTATGAGGCATTCTGGCTTTTTAAATGCAATATACAAAGTGAATAATAATGTTATTATTAACCCAAATGCCTATTATACTACCCAGGCAAAAGCCAGCGATTTGGTATTGGGATTAAATGCCGCATACAATTTATCCGGAGACGGCGATAAACAACTTATCGGCGGTTTATATTATCGACTGGGAGATGCAATTATTCCAACAGCGGGTTTCGAATTAAATAATACCCGTTTTCTGTTTAGTTATGATGTTACAACTTCTTCTCTTAAAGATTTTAATAATTATCGTGGCGCCCTTGAGTTCAGTATAATTAAAAAAGGTTTTTACGGTGAAGCAAGAGGTAATTTGCGCCAGACCCTCTGCCCATCATTTTAAGTAAAAAATTATTCCTTTTTAAGAGGTTATTCTTAAATAAAAAGGAATAGCCTGTCTTTCTCTGGTATCTGTATTTTTTTAGTTTCAGTTAAGGATTTAAGTTCAATTGCTCTGGTGGTTTCCCCTTTAGTTTCATTTTCCATTTTATCTATATCGTTCCTGATTTGTTCTTTATTTTTTTCAATTTCTTTTTGAGCTTTCTTTATTTCCTTTTTTATTTTTTCAGTATCAATTTTTTTTAAGTTTTTCATATTTTTTTTAAACTCTTCTGAATTAATATTTATCTTAATCTCATCCGTTGCTTTTTTAATATTAATTTTAATTTCATCAAGATTGATGTCTTTTATGGAATTGGTTAAATCACTTTTAATTTTATCCAAATCAATGCTTTGTATGGATTGAGCCACTTCTTTTTTAATTTTATCCATATCAATTGAGTTTAGCGAAATTTCTATTTCCTTTGAAATTTTATCCCAATCAATTTTCTTTAATTCTACATTCACCTCCTCTAATGCCTTGTTCAAATCTTTCAGATCTATATCTATATGCACAGAATTTTTTTTAGGTGTATCAATCTGCACCCTGTGCCATGTCGGGGGTTTTACTTTAGAGTTGTTTTGAAATGACATAGCTATAACTGATATCATTGCGCATACAATTGCGGCAAATATCCTATTCATGTTATTGGTTTGTTTTTTCATCTTGATAAATTTAAAATTAATATTTGGGTGATACGAACGTATTCGTAATCAAATATACGATTGAATTCGTATTTAGTTACAAAATCTTAAAAAATATTTTTTAATCTATACCTTCAAGTCATCTTATATTTATAAGAGATAAGATCATGAGATTGATAAACATAAAAGATGCAGGTAAAAAAGGATAAAGCAGTTATAACCCCGGAAAACATTCAGGCTTTCAAATTAATAGCAGGTGGTGAGTATGTAATAGTAGATGAAGAAATTTTAATTAATTATTCACATGATGAAACAGAGCATCTTTTTTTTTTACCGGATGTTGTAATAAAGCCCCGTACTGCAAAAGAGATTAGCGAAATTCTAAAAATATGTAATGCTAATAAAATTCCGGTAACTCCAAGAGGCGCAGGTACCGGGCTTAGTGGAGGGGCATTGCCACATTTGGGCGGCGTTGTGATTTCTACTGAAAGAATGAATTCAATTCTCCAGATTGATGAAAGAAATTTACACGTAATAACAGAGCCAGGTGTAATTACTGAAGTTTTGCAAAATGCAGTTAAAGAAAAAGGGTTATTTTATCCGCCTGATCCAGCCAGCAGGGGATCTTGTTTTATAGGTGGTAATGTGGCTACAAATAGCGGCGGGCCAAAAGCGGTTAAGTATGGTGTTGTAAAAGATTATGTATTAAACCTGGAAATTGTTTTAGCCTCTGGAGAAATTATACAAACAGGGGCAAATGTGCTAAAGAATTCAACAGGGTATAACCTCACTCAATTAATAATAGGCAGTGAAGGGTCTTTAGCAATAGTTACAAAAATTATATTAAAGCTAATTCCACTGCCACATTTTGATTTGCTGATGCTGGTTCCGTTTAATAATATAGAAAACGCAGGCAGAGCAGTAAGCGAAATTTTTAAAGCAGGTTATACACCCAGTGCCCTGGAATTAATTGAGATTGATGCCCTGCTTATTACGAATGTATTTATCGGAGGTTCTGCTATTCCTGTTACCAATGATACTGCGGCTCATTTAATAATTGAAGTTGATGGAAACCACATGGAAACATTAATGCTGGAAATGGAAGCTATAAGTGAATTGCTTACTTTATATGATTGTGGTGAAATTTATTTTGCTGATAATGATTTGCAGAAAGCAGAATTATGGAAATTACGCAGAAGGGTAGCAGAGGCAGTAAAAATTGCCGGTTATACAATTGAAGAAGATACTGTGGTGCCCAGGGCAGAACTTCCGGTATTAATAAAAGGAGTGAAGGAATTAGGGAAGCAATATGGTTTTGATGCAGTATGCTATGGACATGCAGGTGACGGTAATTTACACATTCGTATAAAAAAATTTGGTACCCAAAACAGCCAGGATGATCTGGAAATAATTAAAGGATTAAGAGCATTGTTTCATCTTGTAAAATGTTTAGGGGGCACAATAAGTGGTGAACACGGGATAGGTTTAGTACAAAAAAATTATATGGATATTGTTTTTGATAAAACCCACCTGGATATAATGAAGGGTATAAAAAAAATATTTGATCCCAATAATATTTTGAATGCCGGAAAGATTTTTGATTGAAGATGTATGATCGCTGAACCGGAATGATAACAGTAATTGTTTTTGTCTTTTTCTTTTTTTCTCTTAGTTTAGTTCTCTTAATTATCAGTTAAAAAAATTTATACAATGATAAAATTTCATGAGCTTAAAACCGGCGATTATGTTTTAGCAGAATATGATGGCAAAATATCTAACGGAGAAGTGGTTGGTTTTAACCGTGATGAAAAGGAAGTTTGCATAGATGACGGGGTGCAGGAATTTTGGTTTAAAGCAGATCAGTTAAAACCTTTGCCTATTGATGATGAGCAGTTGACCAGGTTAAATTTTAAAAAAGAAGAAAATGCAAATGGCTCAGTAAAATACCTGAAAGGCGCATTTAGAATTCTTATACCAGAAAAAAATAATTTCTTCAGGTTTGAAATATGGTATCGTGATGAAAAAAGGCAAATCATGCATCCTATTGGAGTTCACGAACTTCAAAATCATTATCTTGATATGACAAAAGTCCACCTAACAGAGGAAGTATTTTAATTTAATCCCGCCCGCAGAATATTTTGAATCCATTTACCTGAAGGCAGATGTATTGAATTTCTCCCCTTTATTTAAGTAACGCTTTTTTTCAAATTCTAAATAATTACACATATCTTTGCGCTCCCAAAAACTTTATGGCCAAACAAGCATTGATTAAACAAGATGGTACGATCCTCGAAGCCTTATCCAATGCGATGTTCAGAGTAAAACTTGAAAATGGTCACGAAATATTGGCAACTATTTCCGGCAAAATGAGGATGCACTATATCAGGATATTGCCAGGAGATAAAGTGGGAGTGGAGATGAGTCCATATGATTTATCACGGGGAAGAATAATTTTCAGGTATAAATAATCATATTGGGATATAATAATTATAAATAAAGAAATTATAAATAAAGAGAGATGAAGGTAAAAGCTTCAATTAAAAAAAGAAGTGTTGATTGTAAAATCGTTAGGAGAAAGGGGGTTCTTTTTGTAATTAACAAGAAGAATCCACGCTTTAAACAACGCCAGGGGTAAAACCAATTGTAAAATTTTATATTGACGATTTGGGGTTTATCCGGTTCAATTTAGAATGCATCTAATCGTACATTAAATAGTAAATAAAATATGGCTCGTATTGCCGGTATTGATATACCAAAAAACAAAAGAGGCGAAGTTGGATTAACCTATATATTTGGTATTGGCCGCTCAACGGCCCGCTATATTTTAGATAAGGCACAAATAGGCTATGATAAAAAAGTGAATGAATGGAACGATGATGAACAAACTGCTATCCGTAATATTATCAGTAGCGAATTTAAAACTGAAGGCGCATTACGCAGTGAAGTTCAGTTAAACATTAAGCGTTTATTAGATATAGCATGTTATCGCGGATTAAGGCACCGTAAAGGATTACCCCTTCGTGGTCAGCGGACACGTACCAACAGCCGTACACGCAAAGGAAAGCGGAAAACAGTTGCAGGTAAAAAGAAAGCACCTAAGAAATAGAGCTTTGTTTTCTATAGTATAGAATAATTTATTGGCTTGTTTTATTTGAATCGCATACCAGATCTCTTAAGCCGGAAGGAGGGTGGGTTCAGTTCTGGTTTACCGGGATTAATTTTTAAGGATTACCTATCTACGTTATATGGCAAAAGCAACAAATGCTAAAGCAGCAGCAAAAAAAAGGATTGTAAAAGTTGAAACTTATGGCGATGCTCACGTTAATGCAAGTTTCAATAACATTATTATAAGCTTAACTAATAAGCAGGGCGATGTTATATCATGGTCATCGGCTGGTAAAATGGGGTTTAAGGGGTCAAAAAAGAATACTCCTTATGCCGCACAAATGGCAGCATCAGATGCAGCTAAGGTAGCTCTGGATGCGGGTATGAAGCGTTGTGATGTGTATGTAAAGGGACCCGGGTCCGGACGTGAAGGAGCCATTAGGGCATTGTCACAATCCGGCCTGGAGATAGCAATGATAAAAGATATTACGCCTCTGCCGCATAATGGTTGCAGGCCACCAAAAAAGAGAAGAGTATAACATGTATAAAGTACGATAAGATGTACGTTTTTACACATCATACGTTGTACATCATATCGTGAATATTTAATAACAGGGTGCATTATTAATTTTTGATTTTTAATGATGATGTACCGACACTAAAAAATCAATTTATAAAACATGGCTCGCTACACAGGACCTAAAACCAAAATCTCCAGAATTTTTGGAGAGCCTATAACAGGTAATGGTAAATGGTTAACCAAAAACAGTAATCCCCCCGGCATGCATGGGGCCACCCGAAAGCGGAAAACCCTGGGGGAGTATGCATTGCAATTGCGGGAAAAACAAAAAGCCAAATACACTTATGGTGTATTGGAAAAACAATTTCGTAATACGTTTACTGAAGCTGCACGCCGTAAAGGCGTGACAGGTGAAAATTTAATCAGGTTACTGGAGGCCCGGTTGGATAATACTGTTTATCGTATGGGTATTGCACCCAGTCGCCAGGCAGCACGCCAGTTGGTTTCTCATAAACACATTACAGTGAATGATGAAGTAGTAAATATTCCTTCATTTACCTTAAAGCCGGGTGATATAATCGGGTTAAAGGAAAAAACCATGGATAATACTTCTATTACCGGTAATTTAAGACCTAAGAATCCAAAGTTTAATTGGATAGATTGGAGCGAAGGAGAAATGAAAGGTACTTTTATTGCATATCCTGAAAGGGAAAGCGTTCCTGAAAATATTAAGGAGCAATTAATAGTAGAATTATACAGTAAATAACCCCCCCTTCAAATCTCCCACCGATAGGGGAGACTTACTGAGCATAAAAATCCTTTTTGCTGAATGGAGAAAAGGAAACCGAAGGGAGTGACATAACGAAGGTGAGAAAAGCTAAAAAACTGGTAAAAAAATTTTAAATCAAAACAACAAAATAAAAAATGGCCATTTTAAATTTTGTAAAGCCTGACAAAATCGTGCTGCAAAAAAGTACAGATTTTGAAGCACAATTTGAATTCCGTCCGTTAGAACCCGGATATGGTGTAACTATTGGTAATGCTCTTCGCAGGGTTTTACTTAACTCGTTAGAAGGTTATGCAATTATTGGAATTAATATTTCAGGAGCTGAGCATGAATTTGCTACTCTTAAAGGAGTTACTGAAGATGTGACTGAAATAATTTTAAACCTTAAACAGGTTCGCTTTAAGAAAAAAGTTGAGCATGAAATAAGTACTGAAAAAGTTACTTTGTCCCTAAAAAACAAAACAGAATTTAATGCAGGAATGATTGGTGATGCATCTCCGTCGTTCGAAGTAATGAACCCTGAATTGCTGATATGTACAATGGACTCTTCGGCAAGAGTAGAGATAGAAATTACCGTGGGGAAGGGGCGTGGTTACGTGCCTGCAGAGGAAAATAAAGATAAGAGCCCGCATTTTGGATACATTCCTGTAGATGCTATTTACACGCCCATAAAAAATGTAAAATACAGTATTGAAAATACCCGTGTTGAGCAACGTACCGATTTTGAAAAATTAGTAATGGAAGTTATTACTGATGGTACTATTCATCCTGAAGATGCTGTTAAGCAGGCTTCCAGGATATTGATTCAACACCTGATGATTATTACAGATGAGAATATAACGTTTGATACCAGAGAAGATAAAAAAGAAGATTTGGTTGATGAGCAAACTTTACAATTACGTAAAGTATTAAAAACTCCTTTGGAAGATCTGGATCTTTCCGTAAGAGCGTTTAACTGTCTTAAGGCTGCTAAAATAAATTCATTAAGTGAATTGGTTCAATATGAGCAGGAAGATCTGATGAAGTTTAGAAATTTTGGGCAAAAGTCTTTAAGTGAAATTGAGCAGGTATTAAATGAGCGGGGCTTAGGCTTTGGTATGGATCTCGGTAAATTGAAATTAGATGATGAATAAAGCCCCTCTAAGTCTCCCTGAAACTGCAGCGACTTAAAGAAGGTTCTATAAATACTTTATTATAATAACTCCCATCCTTCCGGAGGGGCCTTCTGCAAATCCTGACACGGTGTAGAAGTTTAAAAACAAAAGTCATGCGTCACGGAGATAAGAATAATAATTTAAGCAGAACTGCAAGTCATAGAAAAGCTTTGCTAAGCAACCTCGCCTGCCAGTTATTTAAGCACAAAAAAATTGTAACAACTCTTGCGAAAGCTAAAGCTTTGAGACCTTATGCTGAACCATTAATTACAAAGGCGAAGGAAAATACTACTCATCAACGCAGGATTGTATTTAGCTATTTACAAGATAAAGAAGCTATAAAGGAATTGTTTGATGTTATTAGCCTAAAAATTGCAAGCAGGCCTGGCGGATATACACGGGTTATTAAATTAGGTAAAAGGGCTGGGGATAATGCAGAGATAGCAATGATTGAATTAGTAGATTATAACGAAATATATGGGAAAGGGATTGGAGTCAAAGATGAGGCGGTTGTTAAAAAAACACGCCGTGCCGGTGGCTCACGTAAAAAACCTAAGACAGATATAACTACTGAGACGGAAGATAATACTAAGGTTGAAAATGAAGAAGAAAAGAAATCAGCAACATGGGTAGAAAAAGCAGATGAGACTTCACCAAAGCCAGAACCTATTGGAATTGAAACTCCGCAAGAGGATGCTACAAAATAACTTAATTTTTTACATTTAAATATTTGGATGCTGAGAGGCATCCTTTTTTTATCTCACTATTTTAAAAAGGTTCTCCCGGAATACTATTTTTTCATGTTTGGTAATAAGTATCATTTCATTTTGTTTCTTTGCAAAACTTTATATAAATGAGTTTAAACGCATCTCTCAAACCCGCTGTTTTATTACTGGAGGATGGTAATATATTTTATGGAAAAGCCTTTGGAAAGAGTGGCACCACTGCAGGTGAACTATGTTTTAATACAGGCATGACGGGTTATCAGGAAGTTTTTACTGACCCAAGTTATTACGGACAGATTGTTATAATGAATAATGTTCACATAGGCAATTATGGGGTTAAGAAAGAAGATGTGGAAAGTAATTCCGTTAAGGTTAAAGGTATAATCGGCAGAAATTTAGAATCTCAGTATTCAAGATTCCAGGCTAACAGTTCTTTGCAAAATTACTTTGAAGAACAGGGCATTGTGGCTATTGATGGAATTGATACACGTGCATTGGTAGCACATGTTCGTAATGAAGGGGCTATGAACTGTATCATGTCTTCACAAGAATTTGATGTGGAAAAATTAAGAACTTTACTCAAGTCAGTGCCTTGTATGGCGGGACTGGAATTAGCTTCTGCGGTTTCGACAAATGAAAATTACCTTCTCGGTAATAAGGAAAGTAAAACACGGGTAGCTGTTTTAGATTATGGGATTAAACAAAATATTTTAAACTGTTTGTTGGAAAGAGGTATATATTTGAAAGTATTTAACGCCAAAACAACTTTTGAAGAATTAGAAGAATTTAAACCTGATGGATATTTTATAAGCAATGGTCCAGGTGATCCTCAACCTATGGATTACGCGGTTAAAACTATTAAACAAATTCTCAATAAAAGGAAGCCTTTTTTTGGCATATGTCTCGGACAGCAACTACTTGCCCTTGCCAATGATATACCTACTTTTAAAATGCATCATGGACACCGGGGATTAAACCACCCGGTAAAAAATATAATTACAGGTAAATGTGAAATCACTACACAGAATCATGGTTTTGGGGTAGATCCTGACGCAGTAAAGGCTGCTGCCAACATAAACATTACTCATGTTAACCTTAATGATGGTTCTATAGAGGGAATAAGCCTGAAAGACAGACCTGCATTTTCAGTACAATACCATCCGGAAGCCACGCCTGGCCCGCATGATAGCAGGTATTTGTTTGATGACTTTATAGCTATGATGAATAAGACCCCTGTACCCTGAAGGGGTATTTGGATTAATATTTGATTGAACGGATTCGAATAGCTTAAACATATTTTTAATTATTAAAACAAAATTCTCCCTTTAGGGAGTTAGCGGGTATGAAAATTTCAATTATAAACGGACCAAATTTAAACCTTGTGGGTACAAGAGAAACTGATATTTACGGCAGTGAAAGCTTTGAACATTTTTTCGATAAACTCAGGCGCAAATATGCTACTATAGATTTTGATTATTTTCAAAGTAACATTGAAGGGGAATTGGTGACTGAAATACAAAGAGCAGGTGAAAAAATGGATGGGATTATTTTAAATGCAGGAGGATATACACATACATCCGTAGCAATAGGCGATGCTATCGCAAGCGTTAAAGCAACTGTGGTTGAAGTGCATATTTCTAACTTAAATGCAAGGGAAGAATTTAGAATGATAAATCATATATCTGCAAAGTGTAAAGGCTCTATTACCGGACTTGGCTTAAAAAGCTATGCGTTGGCGGTTGAATATTTTATTAAATAATATTTTATAGCAGCATAAATTGTGTTATAGATAACTCTAATAAATAGTTTTGTTTCCACCATAATCAATATTATCGCCTTCTTTAAATCGCAGAAAACTCAAGCCTTTCTTTTTAAGTTCAGGATTTTTGAAAGTAAAAGAACAATTCTTAAGAACGGCGCCTTTAAGTAAGCCTATCATAACTCCTGTAGAATCATCTGCATTATTTAAAACAAATAAACAATTACTAAATTGATATCTTTCTTCAGGTTTAATAGCAGGGTCTATTGATATCCAGTATAATCTTTTTTTGTTCGCAATAAATTTACAATCTGTAAAAGACATTCGTTTTACATTATTAGTTTCTACAAGAAAATTACCGTAGGCTTCTTTGCCTTGATAGGGTTTATCTTCAAAAATGCACCTAATAAATTTTGTAGCATTTTTATCGTCAGGAGAATTATAACCGTGTACAATTGCACCGTAAATATTACATCCCTTAAAAGTAAAGGCAGGTTTTGTAACCCATATTGACCAGTTAGTTACTCCCCAAAAAGTGCAATCCGTAAATATACAATTCTCACTATCTCCTGCGGATGCAACTACCCCTGCACCGGCGTTATTAATAAATTCACAGTTAGTAAAAATCCCATTTCTTATAGGGCCAACTTCAGCCTCTATATCAATGCCGGCAGAAGGCGCCGATGA
>JBDSAQ010000302.1:0-2679 GCA_039922095.1 Ginsengibacter sp.
CTGCAAAGCCTTTTTGAGATTCATTAATATCAGGCCCCAAAACTTTTAAGCCCATCCGTTTACATTCTTCCATAAAGAAGGTTATCTTTTCAATACTTCCGGAATGGTTTAAAACAGCAGCCATATATTCACTGGGGTAATGCGCCTTTAAATATGCAGTTTGGTAAGCCACCAGCGCATAGCATGTAGAATGAGATTTGTTAAAAGCATACTGGGCAAAAGATTCCCAGTCAACCCAAATTTTTTCAAGCTTATCTTTTGCATGACCTTTTGCTGTTGCTCCTTTTATAAACTGTTCCTTCATTTTATCTAACACAGAACGTTGCTTTTTACCCATTGCTTTTCTAAGTACATCTGCATCACCTTTGCTAAAGCCTGCTATTTTTTGGGAGAGCAGCATAACCTGTTCCTGGTATACCGTAATGCCATAAGTATCTTTTAATATCTCCTCCATTTCAGGCAGATCATAAATTATCTGTTCTCTCCCATGTTTTCTTTCAATATAATTTGGAATATAAGCCATAGGGCCTGGCCGGAAGAGGGCATTCATGGCTATGAGATCATTAAATGTATCAGGTTTTAAATCCCTGAGATACTTTCGCATGCCAGCGCTTTCAAACTGAAACGTTCCATTTGTATCAGCGTGCTGGTATAGTTTGTAGGTTTTTTCATCATCAAGAGAAAGACCGTCCAGATCAATATCAACATTATGATTTTGTTTGATGAGCTGAAGCGCTGTTTTAAGAATGCTTAATGTTTTTAACCCCAGAAAGTCCATCTTTAAAACCCCGGCACTCTCAATATTATTCCCATCAATTTGGGTGAGCCACAGGTCAGATTCTTTTGAGCTTGCTACCGGAATTAATTCAGTAAGATCCTTTGGAGCAATGATAATTGCAGAAGCATGTATGCCAGTATTTCGAACTGACCCTTCGAGTATTTCAGCTTCATGCAGCACTTTACTTTGCATATCACTGCCATTATAAATTGATCTTATTTTTTTAATGTTTTCAATATCATCGGAGCCCAATCCATCCTCTTCTAATGAACGTTCGCCGGGCTTTGCATCTCTTATAAAAAAAGGAGCTTTAAGCACACGCCTCAATGAAGTGCCCGGCCTGTCGGGAATTAATTTTGCCAATGCATTACTTTCTGCCAGGGGGAGATCCATTACCCTTGCTACATCTTTAATACTCATTTTAGCAGCCATAGTACCATAAGTTATGATCTGTGCTACCTGGCTTTTCCCATATTTTTCTACTACATAATTCAACACTTTTTGTCTTCCTTCATCATCAAAATCCGTATCAATATCCGGCATTGATTTGCGGTCAGGATTTAAAAATCTCTCAAATAGTAAATTATATTTTATGGGATCAATATTGGTGATGCCAATGCAATAGGCCACCACAGAGCCAGCGGCAGAGCCACGTCCAGGGCCAACAAACACACCCAGCTTTTTACCTGCACTTATAAAATCTGCAACAATTAAGAAATAGCCGGCAAAGCCCATTGTTTTTATGGTAAACAATTCAAACCGTATTCGCTCCTCAATTTCAGGGCTCATTTCTTTATACCTTTCTTTGGCGCCTGTCCATGTCAGATGTTCAAGATATTCATCCTGCGATGTAAATTCTTTAGGCACGGTGAAGTGAGGTAATAATATATCTCTTTTAAGATCGAGTACATTTATTTTATCAATCACCTCATTGGTATTGTCAAGCGCATGCTCAAGATCCTCAAAAGTGGTTTGCATTTCCGCTGTATTCTTTAAAAAAAACTGGTTATTGGGAAACGCAAAGCGTTTATTTTTTACACTTACATCATCATCAGCAAATTCACGTGATGCGGGGGTAGATTGTTTTTCACCGGTATTTATGCATAAAAGAATATCATGGGCATTAAAATCTTTTTCATCTGTATAATGGGAATCGTTGCTGGCAATAACTTTTACATCATATTTTTTTGCAAATTTTAATAGTACCAGGTTTACTTTATCCTGGTCGGGTATGCCATGCCGCTGCAACTCAACATAATAATCTTTTTGAAAGATATTTAGCCACCATTTAAATTCATTCTCCGCCTCAGCTTCACCTTTTTTTAATATTGTTTGAGGAACCAGAGCACCGAGGCAACATGTTGTGGCTATAAGGCCTTCATGATATTTATGAATAAGCTCTTTATCAATACGGGGATATTTCGAATACATGCCTTCTATATAACCAAGGGAGGTAAGCTTTACAAGATTTTTATAACCGGTATTATCCTTAGCCAATAATATTTGATGATACCTTGGGTCTTTATCTTCTTTACTAAATTGTTTGCGATGACGGTTTTCAGTAAGATAAAATTCACATCCAACAATTGGTTTTACTTTTAGTGAGCCGTCCGCATTGGTATGGGTGTATGCCTGTTTTACAAACTCAAAAACACCAAACATATTTCCATGATCTGTAATGGCCAAAGCAGGCATAGCATCTGCAATGGCCTTATTATAAAGGCTTTTAATAGAAGCTGCACCATCCAATAATGAAAACTGGGTATGTACATGCAGGTGGGAAAATTTCATCCGGTTAATTTTTGCAAATATCGTTAAAACGGAATATTGATTTTGCAGTTTTGATCAATCACAATAAACAACAGTATTTATATAATGAAAAAAAGGAAGAAATTTAATCT
>JBDSAQ010000303.1:0-6723 GCA_039922095.1 Ginsengibacter sp.
ATTCATATCAAGATGTATTTTTATTGGGTTATTATGATATAAGTTTTTATGTAGTAAAATACTCTCCCAAAAATTTGCAATGATTGGTAAGTGAACTTCCATATCTATTTTAACAACGTCAGTAAAAATATAATTGATCGTGTTATCTTTCAGCAACTCATTATAAAAAGTATGTAGTAATAAATCAATGTCTTGTCTGTCGGCAATATCTTTTTTCATAAGTTTATTACAAATGCTTTTATTTCATCGTAATGGTGTTGAATACAACCTGCAGCACGCTACAAAAAAATAGAATCAATCCGTTGGTCAGAGACCAGACGGCGGCTTGTGCAGGTTAAAAGGGAGCTTACTGAACACCAACGGAACTGAAAATTTTATCAGCTTCAGATCCGGAGTACTGCATTACTCACAAAGCCGCATTGTCTGCTCTATACACTTGCAGGAAGAGTGAAATAAAAAGTGGAGCCTTTGTCAGCTTCACTTTCTGCCCATATATCTCCACCATGCTTCTTAATAATTTCTGAAGAAATGAATAAGCCAATACCTGAGCCGAGTACTGTAGAAGCAACGTCACTTACGCGGTAATAGCGATCAAAAACTTTTGGTAAATCTTCTGCAGAAATGCCTATACCATTGTCTTTTATGCTAACCATTATTCTGCTTTTCTCTTTAAATGCAGTAATAACAATATCTCCCGGTTCAGGGGAATATTTTATTGCATTGGTTAGTATATTAATAATCACCTGCTCAATTCTTCTGCTATCTGCATTTACAGTAAGATCCTTTTTATGATCTTCATAAACAATGTTATGGTTAACAGTAGTTTGCTGAATAGTTTCTATTATCTCCTTTAGTAATACACCAAGATCAAATGGAGCCGGCTGAATTTCAAGCTTGCCAACTTGTATTTTGGATATGTCTAACAGGTTGTCAATAAGGTCAGCTAATTTACTTACCTGGCTTAAGCTTTTATCTAAGAAACCATTATCCGAAGTGATCTGCATTTGTAATTGCAGCACCTGCAAATTAGCTTTTACAATAGTCAGCGGTGTCTTTAGTTCATGGCTTGCAAGCGCCATAAACTCATCTTTATGATTATTCAGCTCCTGTAATTTTTTTGTGTACAAGATCCGCTGCCTTTCCATTTCTGCCTTTTCAGTTATATCCCTGGCAACTTTTGAAGCACCGATAACTTCACCATCTTTGTTTTTAACAGGGGAAACGGTAAGAGATATGTTTATCATTTTCCCGTTTTTAGCAACCCTTACTGTTTCAAAATGATCTATCTTTTTTCCAGCAAGGATGTTTTCGATTATAACCTTTTCTTCGGCAATACGTTCGGGTGGGATAATAATTGAAATATGCTTTCCAATTGCTTCGCTTTCTGTGTACCCAAACATTTTTTCGGCTGCAGAATTCCAGCTGGTTATAAAACCGCCAAGCGTTTTACTGATGATTGCGTCATCAGACGAATCAATGATCGCAGCAAGTATAGCTTCTTTCCGTTTAGCTTCTTTTTCTTCTGTTATATTGTGCGCTATTTTTGATATGCCTATAACAACTCCGTTAACATCTTTTATAGGAGAAACAGTAATGGCAATTGATATCCTATCACCGCTTTTAGTTCTGCGGGTAGTTTCATAGTGTTCAATTATTTCGCCTTTTCTAACTTTGCTAATAATTTCTTTCTCCTCCTCGAGAAGCTCGTCAGGAATGATCATGGTGATATTATTACCGATAATTTCTTCGGCCTTGTATCCAAAGATCTTTTCAGCAGCACCGTTCCAACTGGTAATGGTTCCATCAAATTGCTTGCTAATAATGGCATCCTGTGATGACTGGACTATAGCTGATAATCTTGCGATTTCCAAAGAGCTGTCTATATTCATCCTTAAAACTATTAAATAATTTAAATAATGCAATAAAAGGTGCTATAAGTGTTAAGGGCAGGTTTTTGCCATCTCAGGATAAAATGGATATAAAAGGTTTGCTAAGTACTAATAGTATTCTGTATCACATATGCTGAAACCGGGATAATGAATTTTACTGAGTTAATTGGTTGTATTTGACTACTGCAAGTTGGTTAAATGGCATTTAATTTCCAGGGTAATGTGTTAGCGTCCCAAAATAATCTGTACCATCAAATAAAATTTTGATCATAATAATAATAGTCCTCCGGCATATTACATAATCCGGCAGTTACAGGATTGTAATGGATATATGCAAGTTTTTGATAAACATGGATTCTGTAATAAGTTCGATGCTTAACGGTTCTCTTTTCTATATGAAGATAATTCTTCCATCAAGGTACCAAATTATAACAGTACTGTTTTATACATTTATCTTTATAACCTATAATTATAGAAAGCTGTTGCTATCCAATACAAGTAATTAAAACCGACCAGAACCTTAATTGGCTGTATTAAATTTTCTGTACAAAATCAATAACTATCTTTTTAATAGAAATGAAATACGAATTCGATATAAGAGTGTTTCAAAAGATTACCGGTAAAGCCGTACTGCTTGCAGGGTTGCTGTCGTTAGCATTTTCTGTAAAAAGCCAATGTACTAAACCGTCTTACGTAGAAAGGTTGAAAACAACAATGGCGGGTGGATTGCAGGAGGCACTAATTCCGACTGGGCATGGGGAAAACCTTCCAAAGGAAGGTTACAACCACTTGATGGAATAAATTGCTGGACAACCGGTGGCTTGAATAAACCCAGCTATAATGATAACCAGCTTTCCTGGATTCAATCTCCCTGTTATGATTTTACAGGTATAAAGTATCCCTACATTGAATTCCGGCTTTTCCTGGATACCGAGGCTAAATTCGACGGAGTTACATTCAAATACTCAACTGATAATGGTGTTAGCTGGAAAACCCTGGGTAACGTCAATGATTTGAACGGCTGCTTAAATAACATTTGGTTCGATACTCCTGACATACAATATCTTGAAAATAAACCGGGGTGGACCGGTTCAGAGTATTGGAGATGGAGGTATTACAACTTTCCGTCATTGGCAGGTGAAAGCAGTGTTACATTCCGCTTCTTATTTGGTTCCGGGAGCATAAACAATAATTATGAGGGCGTTGGAATAGATGAATTTTATGCAGGCGAAGCGCTGCCGACCGATGCCCGGTTTACTTACAAATGTTTAAGCAGCAAGACCGTTAACTTTGCCATCATTAGTAACAGTGGTTGTCCGTACTTTTTATGGAATTTTGGTGATCCGGCTTCTGGTTCTTTTAATACCTCTGATCAACCAAATCCTTCTCATATATTTTCAGGCCCGGGTCAATATAAAGTAACCCTTTCCACTTCAGCTGTCGATAATGTGCCATCTACAACTACTCAAATTATCAACATTCTTAAACCGGTTGCCAAAATTATTAATACCCCGGATTGTAAAGGTTTAAAAAATGGCGCTGCATTGGTGACCATTAACCCCGCAATTGCTGGTACCCGTTACACATGGAGTACCAACCCGGTACAAACCTTTGACACAGTTACTAACCTTGGAGCAGGCACTTATAGTGTAACGGTTACAGCTCCTGATGCCTGTGAGGCAACGGTCAATGTAACTATAACGGAACCTGGAGCACTTTCAGGAAGTCCCATTATCAAACACCCTGCCTGCAATAAAAACGATGGAACTATTGAGCTTGGTACTGCCGGTGGCACGGCACCCTACTCTTACACCTGGTTGCCGGGTGTAAGTAATGTATCCAATGCCGCTAACCTTGGGGCAGGGCCTTATTTTATTATTGTAAAAGATGCAAAGGGCTGTAGCGAAACCCTGAATATTCTTCTTACAAAAGAAGATGGGCCGGATGCCATTATTTCTAATAAGCAGGATGTGCTTTGTTGGGGAAATGGAGGCGCTGCCACTGTTAGCGTAAATGGTGGCGTACCGCCTTATACTTACGAATGGTATCCTTCAGGCGGCACCAATGTATCCGCAGTTTTTGCGGCGGGTGGTGATTATTCGGTAATTGCAACCGACAAAAATGGCTGCCGGGATACAACAGCAGTCAGTATCATTGAGCCCGGATTGTTAGTGCTCGATATTGCCAAAGAAGATGCATCGTGTGACTATAACAATGGGAAGGCAACAGCTAATGTTACCGGCGGTGTTTTACCTCTCTCCTACTCCTGGGTATCGGCATCAGCTACATATTCTTCACGTTCAATCGACAATTTGGCTCCTGCTAATTATTCTCTTACGGTAACAGATAAAAACGGCTGCAAGGTTTCGGGAAATATAATAATAGCACCAGGCAATATTATGCAGATTGTGAGCAACCATGAAGATGTAACCTGTTTCGATATACAGGATGGAAAAGCTTCTTTAGTAATAAGCGGGGGAAATCCCGGCTACTCAGTAACCTGGAATAATGGTGCCAGTGATACCATGTTAGAAAACCTGGGTGCAGGCACTTATATAGCTAATGTAATTGATGGAGCAGGCTGTAGTTCGATGGCTACTATTGTTATTAAACAACCTCCTAAAGTTAATGTAAGCCTGGGTGCAGACACCACCATTTGCAGTCCGGAGACAATTGTACTTTCTCCTGGTTCGTATAGCAGTTATACCTGGCAGAATAGTTCCAGTAATCCGGAGTTCATTGTTACAAATGAAGGCCGTTATTCCATAACAGTTACTGATGCCCACGGGTGTATTGCAAGCAGCAGCATAAATATTACTGCGGATTGCGGCCTGGTTTATTTCCCCAATTCTTTTACCCCTAACGGAGACGATTTGAATGAACGCTTCGGGCTCGTGGGATATCTGCCGCGGGTTAAAAACTACCAGCTAAAAATTTTCAACCGTTGGGGGCTGCTTGTATTCCATACAAATAACCCGTTGGAAAAATGGAATGGCAAAACAGGTAACCAGTATATTAAAGGGATCTATGTTTGGTATGCCCGTTATTCCACAGCACTACAACCTAATGGCACCCAGAAAGGAACAGTAATATTGGTATTCTGATAAAGATGATGAGAGGGAATTGCTTGATTACTGATTAGTGACTTGGGCAACCCTAAGCCAGGAAGAA
The DNA here is from genome assembly GCA_039922095.1 of Ginsengibacter sp. Classification (GTDB taxonomy): domain Bacteria; phylum Bacteroidota; class Bacteroidia; order Chitinophagales; family Chitinophagaceae; genus Ginsengibacter. The sequence continues at coordinate 5,061 of JBDSAQ010000303.1, forward strand.
GCAAAAGAAAAAGTAATATATTTACATTATGGACTTTATTATTGATTTCGCCCTTTTGATTTTTAATGAGATCGCAAAGAAATTTGGCTGGACGAAACGCCATAGAATACGAATTAAGCGTTAGATAAATACCCGAGATAAATTACCATGGTATAATGCAATCCCTTCAATTAAGAACAGTATACACATTAAAACGATATAGCTAACCGTACCGCTGATGTTTCAATGTCAGCCATGATTTGTCAATGCCTTGTAGCAGCATGGCCTTCTCTTTTTTTATCGCAATTTTTATATTTGCAGGATTCTCAAATATTCTATCCACGGACCAACTTCTGCTTTGTATTGTTTAGCCATTACCCGGAAAATCTGTGCAATATGATTAAGGTCATGTACAATCCATGTAGAGAGAAGTTGCAGTAAGGTGACTTCTCCTAATGCAGGATGAATACCTTTTTCCTCCAGGTTTTTTTGCGTAAGTTTTTTTGAACGGAGGTATTCAATATTACTTTTACGTAGTGTTTTAAATTCAGCTAAAAGTTGCTCCAGTGCTTTCCCTTTACTTTGTTCCAACTGAGCGTATCGGTCAAAAGGCTCAAATGTTTTGTCATGATTTTCTGAAAGAATAATTTCTGCTCTTGGAATCCAGTCAGTTCTTTCTCCGTGAACAAGATGACCGATAATATCATATACGCTCCATGTTTGTCCACCTTCATTATTTGAAGTCCATTCCGCAGAAATATTTTGTAGCATTGTATTAAGAACGTCCGGTGTTCGTTCAAGAATTTCTATAGATTTTTCTAAAGTAAAATTCATCGTTTGTTTGTTGTAATTGTAATCGTTTGTCTGAATATCTCTCCCTTCGACTCTAAAATTCTATCGCAATCTTCCAAGTCAAAAGATCCTCAGATGAGAGAATTTATTTTGCAACATCTTTAGTATTCCTTCTGCCTGCGAACTCTTTTTACATTTGTCTTGAAAACTTTAATCATACTTTCAGTTTTCTAAAAGCAAAGATTATAATGCCCGTGAACCTGCGTCAATTTTACGCGAACGTAGAGTTAAGCCACCGAGGGTGATACAAATTAAGGCCAACACGAGGGCAACAATTGCCCCGGCTTTTCCGCTGCCAGAACCAAAAACGGCGCCAGCAGATGTACTTAGATGTACCACGCTAATAATGAGAGTGATTAGCCCCAGCGCCAAAGCCACTTTAGCTCCCGTTTTTGCAGAACGGATCTTACTGCGCCATCCTACAATTAAGCTGATAATCCCTAACACAACGCCAACAAGCGCCCGGGCACGCCCGGCAGTAAGGCCTTTTACATAAGTATACCCTTCCCGGCTCTTTGTTGTTGTACTATCTGCAGCGGCGCTTTTTATTTCTCCCTGACTTGTCTGTGAAAACACTTTTTCGGTTACTAAAAATGTAAACCCAACAATTAACCACGCCGTTAAAATGGATGGAATATATTTCTTCATACTAAATGTTATTTTGCTGCAATGCTACAATTTTGATAAACAGCAGCCTTGTAAAAAAACGACATTTTACTTTTTGAACTCTGCCGTACCTCTATCGCTTGCAAACAAAGTTTCTGGTTTGAAGTAATCTTTTGGGCTACAACCAGAAAATTCCTGAAAATCATGAATGAAATGGGGTTGGTCG
>JBDSAQ010000304.1:0-6178 GCA_039922095.1 Ginsengibacter sp.
TGGTATAACAGGGGAATATTATACTAAAGCAATCCCCCTGTTAGTTCATATAGCTCCAAGAAAATTTTTCTTTTCCGGATATGTGGCTGTTATATTTGGCAGACGAAGATGATCTGTCTTATAAAGCCAGGGCATAAGTAAACACACCTTAATGATCGAATCAGCAATAACTGCAAGGGAAACAGAGAGTAAACCCAAAAAACCAAATTGGCTAAGAGTCCGGTTGCCTATAGGTGAAGAGTATAAGCATGTAAGAAATTTAGTTGACAGGCATCAGTTGCATACCATTTGCGAAAGCGGTAATTGCCCTAATATGGGCGAATGCTGGGGGGAAGGTACAGCAACCTTTATGATACTTGGCAATATTTGTACAAGGAGCTGCGGTTTTTGTGCAGTAGCCACGGGCAGGCCCTTACCTGTTGACTGGGATGAACCGCAAAGAGTAGCTGAAGCCATACATTTAATGAAAGTAAAGCATGCTGTAATTACATCTGTTGACAGGGATGAATTAAAAGATGGTGGCTCAGTTGTATGGTATAATACTATTAAAGCCGTAAGAGCATTGAATCCCGGTACTACACTGGAAACACTGATACCTGACTTTAAAGCTGAAAAAGAAAATATACATCGGATAATAGATGCTGCCCCTGAAGTAGTTAGCCATAATATAGAAACTGTAGAGCGGTTAACAAAAAAAGTACGTATACAGGCAAAGTACTGGCGGAGTATGTTAACGCTACGCATTTTAAAAGAAGGGGGCATGCGTACCAAAAGCGGGATCATGCTCGGGCTTGGCGAAAAATTAGATGAGGTAATACAAACCATGAAAGACCTTAAAGAAAGTAACGTTGATGTAATAACCATCGGGCAATATTTGCAACCTTCTAAAAAGCATTTAACAGTAGAGCGTTTTATTCACCCAGATGAGTTTTCTGAATTACGTGAAATTGGCTATAGCATTGGGTTTGACTATGTAGAAAGCGGCCCCCTTGTACGCTCCTCTTATCATTCTGATAAGCATGTAATTGCAGGATTCGGAAGAAATAAATGGCTAGAAGAAAAGGCTTAAAGAGTTGCATAATATCCCTGGTATAACCTTGCAAGGCTTACTCTTCCTGCCCCTGAATATTCTACTCTTTTTTTACTGATTACCAAGTTTGGCCATTTCTTTATTCTTTTCTGATTACAATTTTTTTCGGGCATCTATTGTATCTTTTTACCAGAGTATTCATGCTACTTCTGTAAAACTTTGTTTTGCTAAGTCAGTGGTAAAACTTACGTAGTTATTATATTATATTTACCTGTTAGATTTTTTTTGTACTGAAGTGATTTGATATTTATGATAGCAAACAACCCGGGATACTTAAAGGAGAAACAGAGAGCTGCAATCTTACTCATTCAATGTTTTTTCATCAGGGCATTTATTACACTGTTTGTTTTTGCTGCATTTGATTTATCCGTATCGGGACAGATAAAAAGTTGTGCATGGAAGCCAACTCCACGATCATTAATTAATTCTAATAATGACCTGGCCTTACGAAGCAACACTCCTCCTTTACAAAAACCGAATAACAGCCTTGCCAACGACACTTTGTATACGCTTCCGGTAGTAGTGCATGTTATTCATACCGGGGCAGCACCAGGCACCGGGGATAACCCTTCTGATGCCCGTATTAACGCAATGATAGAAGGTTTAAACAACGCCTATCGAAAGGCCGGGTCCACATTTGGGGGAATAGATATGAAGATACAATTTGCATTAGCAAAAAAATCACCTGAATGCAATACAACTTCAGGAATAGAAAGAATTAATGGCACTTCAGTATCTAACTATGCCTCCGGTGGAATAACAAATAATAATACAAACAGCAGCGCTTCCGAAGATGAAATAAAATCTCTAAGCCGATGGCCTAATACTGATTATATAAATATATGGGTAGTGAATAAGATCAATGGAGGTAATAACGTAGCTGGTTACGCTTATTTTCCTGAATACAATTCTGCCATTACAGATGGCATTGTATTAATAGCCCCGGTTGTAAATGGAACAGACAAAACTATTGTGCATGAAATGGGACACTACTTTGATTTATACCATACATTTTATGATGATTCCACAGAAACTACCTGTGCTCAAAATGATGATTGTGCCGCTAAGGGAGATCGTATCTGCGATACCGAGCCTTGCTTATTGGAATTTAATTGCAGCAATACTTTCGACTCATGCACCCATAATACATATGTTGTAGCAGATATTACGCATTCTTATACTGTGCTAAACAATTATATGAGCTATTCTAATTGTAAATGGATGTTTACACAAGATCAAAAAAACAGGTCGAGAGATGCTTTGCTTACTTTCCGCCATGGACTTATAAGCTCAGGGGCATTAAATGATATGCCGATGGCTATACCTGCTGTGGCCTGTGTTCCTGCTTCATCAAATGGCTTATCGCCTTATTATGGCGTACAGCAATTTGATTTTAATACACTTCATGTTTATTCAGGCAGCAGCGATGCAGACGGAAGTCATTATTCTGACCGTACCTGTAATCAGTCGGTAACGATAATTAAAGGGCAGACCTATCAGCTAAAAGTAACAGGCAGTTATCTTAATCCTCACCGGATAAAAGTTTTTATAGATTATAATAATAATGGAAGCTTTGCTAATGCCGGAGAAACCGTATTATCTTCCTCTAATGGCGAGGCTACAACTAATATTACAATCTCTCCTTCATTTTCATTAACCCATGTTCCATTACGCATAAGGGTAATCGCAGATAATCCTGAATTGCCTGTACCTGATGCATGTAATCTCCACGGAGATGCAAGCTTTGGTGCCGGTGAAGCAGAAGATTATACCTTGATAATAATTCCAAAACAGGTATGGTCAGTAAGTTCAGGTGAGTGGAATAATCCTGCTACATGGTCCTGTAACTGCGTACCCGGTAATGATGATGAAGTTACTATCAGAGCTGCTCATACTGTAACATTAAGCTCTGCCGCTGCACAATGCGGTATGTTATCTCTTGAGGCCGGGAGCAGCTTTACCTGCAGTAAAAAATTAAAACTTACAGGGAAGAATTAAAATTTAAGAAATATTCCTTGCCATATTTGGCTGTTCACAAAAGCAAAGTTGTTGCTGATGGGTGGCTGCATGCACTGGCTGGGTTTACACTTTGTTCAAACTTTTCTTTTTGTATCAATTACTTCTAAAAATTATCATACCAAAAATTGAGTCATATTCAAAATTGAATCCGGGTCAGGGCAATTGACTAAATACTTTTTTCTTTCAGCCGAAGTACAAACTCCGGGATAGTCTCCTTTATATGTTCTTAAATCTTTTATTACCTGGAAATGCAGGTGCGGAGGCCAATGGCCATTTTCTTCAGGAGAGCCGAAATGACCAATAACATGTCCCCGTATTATATATTGAAACTCGGAAACTTTAGCAATATCCGCCAGGCTTAAATGGCCATATAAAGTGTAAAAAATAAAGGTATCTAATTGATGCATTAAAATAATTGTAGCTCCGTAATCGCCATAATTATTATTATAAGCGAAACTGTGTACAAGCCCTCCTATTGGGGCGTATACTTTTGTGCCTTCTTCTCCCCATATATCAATTCCGAGATGAATAGTACGGGCCTCATCCCCCGTCCCCTTCTCCACAGGTGGAGAAGAAGAGAGTTTTGAGGAACTCCCCTTAAATAGATCATGCCCTTTGTATAAGGTTCGGTTTTCATTGTAGCCGCCAATTACAAATTTTGCCTTTGCAGCTTTTTGCATTTTATTTATGTAGGCTGCCAATGCTTCAGAATCGCTGATATCAACGTTCTTTAATTCATTATTCTCTTCTGTAAAATCAATCTTAATTAATTTTTCTTTTGAGGGATTAAAATCAACTACCTGGTGAAAAGTATGTGAGTGAGCCTGCAGACGCTCATATAATAAATCTTCGGGGAAATGCATAAACAACTTTTAATTATGTGCAAGTTCATCCTTTAAAATGAGATATGAATGATAGGAATAAACGCAAACTAAATGATCTTACTAAACTTACACCAATACATTTATCATTTTATTTTTTACATAGATCAGCTTTTTTAAAGGCTTGCCCTCCATCCATTTTTGAACAACATCGTTTTGCAATACTATTTTTTCAACTTCTTCCGGAGATGCGCTTAAAGAGATTTTAATGGAAGTACGCATTCTCGCATTTATTGAAACCGGGTAGTCTTTTTCGGATTCAATTAAATATTTTGACTCAAGTTTTGGGAAAGATGCGTCTAAGACAGAGACCCCCTCACCCGGCCTCTCCCCAGGGGGAGAGGGGCTTTGAAGAGATTGATATAATTCTTCTGCGATGTGTGGAGCATAGGGTGTAATTAAAATTAGTAAAGGTTCTAAGATTTCTTTTTTATGACATTTTAAATCTGTAAGCTCGTTTACACAAATCATAAATGTACTCACTGCTGTGTTGAAAGCGAAACGCTCTGTATCTTCTTCAATTTTTTTTATGGTTTTGTGAAGCACTTTTAATTCAGCATCTGTAACCTCACCCCCCGCCCTCTCCAAAGGAGAGGGAGCCGATGATGTCCAAATTGGGCCTTTTATCTCATCATAAAATAACCTCCATAACTTTTTTAAGAAACGGTGAATACCTTCAATGCCTTTGGTATCCCAGGGTTTGCTTTGCTCTACCGGGCCGAGGAACATTTCATACATACGGAATGTGTCGGCGCCGTATTTATTAATTAAGTCATTTGGGTCAATAGTGTTGTATTTAGATTTGGACATTTTTTCTGTTTCGACACCACAGATGTATTTACTGTTGACCTCACCTAAATCCTCTCCAAGGGAGAGGACTTTGCCATCTTCTAAAATAAAAACCGCATTAGCGTAGTCCGGTCTTGAGTTTCTGAATTCTTCAATATTTAATTCTACTCCGTCAACTAATTCTACGTTAACATGCATTGGATACACCATTAACCATTGTAGTTCTTCGGATTTAAATTTTTTTAATTCAGGACTGTTTATAGCCATTTTTAATAAATCTGAACCCTTGATTTCTTTGTCTTGAAATGCTTTAAACCATCTGTTAGAAAAAAAAATAGGATTGTTATGCGCCTCATTCTTTGATCCTTTTAAGACTTCTTTTTTTACAAATGTTACATGGTATATAAATCTCGAAGAGCCTTGTATCATTCCCTGGTTCACCAACTTCTTATATGGTTCATCAAAACTTATATGGTCAAGATCAAATAATACTTTAGTCCACATGCGGCTGTAGAGTAAATGGCCAACGGCATGTTCTGTTCCGCCGACATAAACATCCACCTGGTTCCAGTAATCGGTTGCGTTTTTATCAGCAAATTCTTTATCATTATGAGGATCCATGTAGCGTAAGAAATACCAGGAGGAGCCTGCATAGCCGGGCATGGTGTTGGTTTCGCGTTTGACCTCACCCTTATCCCCTCTCCAAAGGAGAGGGGTGTTTTGCATTAGATTCTTTTGTATTGCTGAGATTATTCCTGGGAGATTTTGAATTACTTCGTCATTTGTAAATCTTATTTCTGTAAATCCCTGTTCAGTCAAAAATTCTGTTCTCTTCGTGTCATATTTTTTTTGTTCCTCTTCATCGTGGTATTCGCCATCTATTTCAATAACAAGTTTTCTTTCTATACAAACAAAATCCACAATAAAACCTCCAATGGCATGTTGCCTTCGGAATTTACAATTACTAATTTTTCTGTTTCTAATATTTTGCCATAAAACCTCTTCAGCTTCCGTTTGCCCTTTCCGGTTCTCTCTTGCAAAAGGCTTTAAAGCTTTCCAGGTCTCCGCATCCGTAGTCATATAATCCCATGTGGTTTGTTTTTTATCATCCCTATTTTCTTCTCTACTTTCTCCTCCACTGTCTTCTTCGCTATCTTCTCCGCTGTCTCCTTCGCTGTCTTCTCCATCCCTCTCCTTTGGAGAGAGGACAGGGGTGAGGTTAACCCACTCAAAAATATTCGCCAACGGCCCTTCACCTTCAGGCCCCGGCTTATAATTTTCTACATGAGGTAATTCCACTGGTAATTCTTTTTCATCAACAGCATAAGCAATACCATCTTTATAAATAATGGGAAAGGGCTCGCCCCAATAGCGCTGGCGGCTAAAGCCGGCATCTCTC
>JBDSAQ010000305.1:0-18321 GCA_039922095.1 Ginsengibacter sp.
AAAAGACGGTTCCGTAAAAACTTTCAGGCCATCATCGGTTACCGTGGCATTAACGGGATCGTATATACGGCCCAGGAAAGATTCCACCAGGTCGCTTTTAACTTCTATCACCCGGTTGGGAATAAGGCCATGCGCTTTATGGTGCATCTGTTCCACTGCTTCTTTATCGGGTGCTTCAATCAAACAGAATACACTTTCACGTTCTTCATCAATCCAATAGGTCATGCATTTACAACTGTATTCATCCTGGTGAAGCAAGTCAAGGCGATGTGCTTCAGCAACATCCCTGGATTTAGCCCCGGGCACTGTATGTACATCCATGTAAATTGGCATATTCCTTTTGTCTTCGAAGTTAAATATTTTTTTTATTTCGCCTGGTGAGAGCCAGAGAGCCATACTAATTGTATAAATGTGTAATTATGTATCCGGGATCGTTCTTCTTCTATTTTCTATCTTTATAAAAAATTTATGGCTGAAGATTTAGCTATTATAGCAGGAAGCAAAGAAGAAAAATATCAATCGCTGGTGCCGCAGGTAAAAGGATTGCTTACAGGTGAAACCGATCTTATTGCTAACATGGCAAATGTGGCCGCAGCACTTAAAGAACAATTCCAGTGGCTTTGGGTTGGCTTTTATGTAGTAAAAAATAATGAACTGGTTTTAGCTCCGTTTCAAGGCCCGGTGGCGTGCACGAGAATAAAAAAGGGCCGCGGCGTTTGCGGAGCTTGCTGGCAACAGGCTAAAACGCTTATTGTGCCTGATGTTGAAAAATTTCCGGGGCACATAGCTTGCAGCAGCTTATCAAAGTCAGAAATAGTGATCCCGGTTATAAAGAACGATGAGGTAGTTGCTGTTTTAGATGTAGATAGTGAAAACTATGATTTTTTTGATGAAACTGATAAGCAATATCTTGAAATGATTTTAGGGTTAATAAATTTCTGAACCTATACCCAGAGAATCCTATCCATAACCCTATTGTTTCTTCAACATACTTGTTCCTTTGAGGCAAATACTATAGAGAAAGTTAGGCTTCTTAAGAAATTCTTCTTATTTTTCGGAAAGGATAATATTCAAATCTTATGTGATTATTCCAATGTCGGTCCAGGGCTGAAATATCACTTTGCATAATTCTCCAGGTTTATTGTAATCTATACCTATATCAGCCATTTAAATTTAAACACCAGGAATGAAACATCTAAAAACTTTATTGATTTTATTTTTATTGAGCTCCTTTTTAAAAGGGTTTTCTCAAACTTCGTTATCAGCAATGAAAGCGAAACTGGATTTAAAAGCCAGTCTGCAAACTCCCGGAATAAAAATGACAATTATTACTCCTTCACAGGCCGGTATACTTTTTCCCCCTGAGAATATAATTACAACAGACCAGTCTGTTCAATGGCTGGCAACACAACTTGATCTGAGACAGGGGATAGATGTGCTTTCACCGGAAAATAATGTTATAAATACCGGTGAGGTTACGGTAAATAAACTGCACCAGTATTTTAAAGGGATTAAGGTAGAGCATGGGGTAATAAATACCACCAATCACAATGGGAAAGTAGCTATGATGCAACTGGAGTATTATCCTATTAATGATAATTTTGAAACCGCTCCGGTATTGACTGAACCGGAAGCGTTAAAGAAAGCGATAGACTTTACCGGGGCAAGCGAATACAGTTGGACGGGTTATACCGGTAATGATCCTGAATATATGCTTCCCCATGGCGAACTGGTGATAGTAAGAACCTATAAAGACGAGAGCGAATTATGCCTTGCATACAAATTTGAAATAACTGCCCTATCTCCGTTTAGCAAAGAATACGTATACGTAAACGCAGGAGATGGCACTATAGTTTTAAATGATCCTATTATAAAACATGCCAACACAAGTAGTGAAAAAATAACTGATAAGCCTGATACTGCTTCTGTGGTAAATGATCATATAGTGATGGCGGGTAAGTCTTACTATTTCCAAAAATCTTCCCTTAGTACAAACACTATATTGAACGATAATGAACCAAAAGCCTATAACTCCCTCGGCAATACTACTGGTACTGCGGATACACGCTTTCTTGGCCAACAAAGTATTATAACAGATAACAGCAGTGGAGTTACCGGATATCCTTACCGCCTCAGGGAAGTGCGAAACGGACAACAAATTATTACATTGAATTATAACAGGCAACCTTATAATACTACCAGGAATAATGAGGCATTAGCGACAGAATTCCTGGATGATGACAATAACTGGACCGCAGCAGAATTTCATAATTTAAATCGTGATGATGCTGCACTTGATGTACAGTTTAATATGCAGGTGGTTAGCGACTACTGGAAAATTGTACATAACAGGAACGGATGGGATAATAAGAACGGGGAACTAAGAAGCTATGTGCATGTGTTCGAAGCAAAGGTTGTTAATAATGTCCAGAATAATTACTATTTTGATAATGCATACTGGAATGGGAAAAATATGCATTTCGGTGAAGGCTCAGGTGATCTTGCGCACAGTAATTCTCAAACCCCTTTTGATGTTACTGCCCATGAGATGGGACATGGCATCACAGGATCCACTTCAGACCTTGTTTATCAATGGGAGTCGGGTGCGATGAATGAAGCATTCAGTGATATATGGGCGGCCTGTATTACCAATTATGCCAAAATACATTATGCTTCATTTCCGGGTGAAATTACCTGGCGCTTATTTGAAAAATGCGATAACCAGGATAGTACTAATAAAGGCAGCAGGGATATGTCAAACCCTCTTCTTTTTAAAAATCCCTCCACCTACAAGAGTAAGTACTGGGTAGATGCTACTTTGCGAACCTGCAGGGTATTTGCCGGTCATGATAACTGTGGGGTGCATACTAACAGCGGAGTACTGAACAAATGGTTTTTCCTCATCACAGATGGAGAAACATCCTTCAACACTTTGGGAACCTTTTATAGTGTTGCAGGATTAGGTTTTGGAACATCTCAAAAAATCGCTTACCTGACTTCCATTAACCTGCCGCCTAATGCCACTTATGCAACAGCTAAAACAGTATCTATAAATGCCACTGAAACTTTATACGGCAGCGGCTCCACTGAATTGCAAACCGTAAAAGCTGCATGGATAGCCGTTGCAGTTGATTCAAATATTTATAACACAACCAATACACCAGTGTTCACTTCGAATAACTTTCTCAGTATTGCAGTAGGAAAAAATGGCGACGTGTGGGCAGGTACAGCTTATAACGGGCTATACCATTATGATGGAACAGCCTGGGAAAAAAGGACGGAAATTCCTAATGTAAGAATCAATGATATAAAAGCAGATCAGGCAGGTAATATCTGGATTGCCCAGTCAGGTACACAAGCCAATAGTTCGCAAGCCCTGGCCGGGGGAATTAACTATTTAAAAGCTCCTTATGGTGTTAATGATGCCTCGTTTTATACCATCGGGTCGCAAGCAAATATTCCATCCCGTAATGCTAAATGTATTTTTGTAGATACCAGCAGGGTAAATGACGGAACCAATCCTAAAGTATGGGTAGCTACTCAGTCCTATCTTACCACCGGTGATAACATTTCAATGAGTGGTATGCTTGGGCAGGGTTTATACTCAACCACCAAATATTTTCATAATGTGAGTGATGGACTAAATGTAGGCAGCGGCACTGCCGGCGTATCTACAGTCGGAGGTAACTCATCTGAACTATGGGCCTTTGCCCCGGCTAATAACGGGATCAACCAACTCCTTACTTATAACCCGGGTACTAATGCGTTCTTAACTTATTATGATCATATTACAGATCCTATTTTGCCATCTGGTTTTGTAGCAAGGTCTATTTATGGCGATGCAAGAAAAAGGATTTGGATAGGGCTTGCTAATAATGGGTTGATGGTACTGGATGAAAACAGGAACTGGCATTATGTAAATTTACCTGCCAGTGTTGTCCCGGTTGGTACACAGGCCACTCCCAACGCAATTGCTGGAGATAAGTGGGGAGATATTTACATTGGAACCACCAATGGTATTTTATTCTTTGATCGTGGTGATGGATTGATCAATAATATAGATAATCCGAAGAATTATAAAATGTTCACAAAAGATAATGGATTACCTTCTAACCAGGTCAATGCTATTGCGTATGACACCTCACGCTTTAAATTAATGGTAGCAACAGATAACGGCGTGGCATTTTTTGAGCCGCTTTGTGTATCTCCTTATTGCAAGCAATATAAAACCACGGCCAATGCAGAGTCCGAAAGCCTTTTATCAGGTAACTGGAGTAACCCTGCTATATGGAGTAATAATAAGCTGCCTGATTCACTTACAGTCGTTTCAATTAAGAATAATATAGTGGTTGATGTTAATGCACAATGCAGATCACTATCAGTTATTTTTCCCGGCTCCATAACAGTAAAAACAGGCGCTAATCTTACCCTATATGAAGACAAAGAAGAAATCATAATAGGAGCACAAAATTTTATAAGAAGTGTAGGTGGAACAGGAATTATAAAAAAAAGTATAAAGGGAAATATTAATAATCCTGCGATACCTGTTATAGGAAAACCAAAAAAAGGATAAATCCTATAATACCAGGGCGTTAATAGGATCTGTTATAAATTTAATACCTGCAAACCTGTATAAGATAATTTGAAATGGAACCCTTTTAGCGAAACAACAAAATATTTTGCGCCTTCAACAAAGGACTTTATGATAAACTACAGAGTAGAAAAATTTCGAAGATCTTTTTGAGCAACTTAAAAAAGAAGGCATTGTTTTTACAGATGAATTTGAAGTTTTAAATATTGAAAATTTGTTCATATTCTTGATGTAGAGGGAAACAAAATTGAGCTGTGGGAACCAAACGATATTGAGTACGATAAAATCGTAACCGGAAGAACTAAGTAATATTTGATATCAGAATCATCTTTCCTCAAAATTTTCCAATAATAATTTCCCGGAAACTGGCATAAGAATTACTATATAATGCCTTATTACTAACCTAAAATTTTATTTATGGCAAAGTATTCTAAATCGTCACAGGATTCTGTGAAAGATGCAATACATGAAATGCATGAAGGCAAATTAAAAATTGGAAAGAGTAACAAAAAAGTTACTAATCCCAAACAGGCAATTGCTATTGGCCTTTCAGAAGCCAGGGAAAAGGGGGCTAATGTGCCAAAGAAAGCTGGAGCTAAAAAATCAGCTGCTAAGAAATCATCGGGCAAAAAGTGAGCACGCAGGTATATGAGTATAACCGTTTCATTGTTATGAAGCGGTTTTTTATTGTCCTGATTTTTATGCCGGTCAGTATAGTTTATTTCTTTTACTATAAATTTATGCGTCAATAAATAATATTTGTTGGTTGAAAATATTCAATCTTTTAAATTAAATTTTAACCCCTGCAAATTATACAACTATGGAACAATTAACATTGGGGATAGGAACAAGGCTTCAGCACATTCAACATGGGCCAGGGGTAATAGTAGGTGTGCGTTTAGCTACTTATATGATTTCTTTTATTACTTACGGCATAAAAGAAATTGATAAAACAGATCCAAAACTTGAAGAGATAATTCCTGAAAATGTTACTGTTGAACTGGAGACTACCAGTGATGTAGAAAAGTCATTACTAAAAATCTTAAGACTATGGGCCGATGTTTCAGATATAATCCCTCTTGGTGATAAATGGAGAGGTGGTATGATGTTATTACAACCTGCAGATAAAACACAAAAGCCCAAAGAAATCCCGATCGATATTTTCTTTCATAAGATAGTTATGCTTCGTGACAGGGTACGGGTTATGGAGCAGCAGATCAATGCACATAAAAAACTAAGTGATGAGGATAAAGTAAATCTTCAGCAATACATTACACGGATATATGGTTCACTTACAACATTCAATGTTTTATTTAGAAATAAAGAGCATTGGTTTATAGGTGATAAAGGCAGTAGTGAATAATTGCTTTGATTTGTATAAAGAACCTGCCTGCACTAAAGATTTATAATTTACAGTATGATTAAAAATAACCCTAAGTTGGTATCTCCATTCAACAGGCTAACCGCTGTATACAGGCTGCTTATATGTTTAATCTTTGCAATACTGTTTTATTTTTTAATCCCTGTAGGCCGCATGAATGGATTCACCCATGTATTTTCTGCCTGGGATATCTTTAGCCTCGGCATGATACTTTTAAGCTGGACAACATTTTTTACTACCAGCTCACAACAAATGAGAGGCATGGCTAAGTTGCAGGATGAAACCCGTACCATAATCTTTATAATTGTACTGGTATCAACCTTTGCCAGTTTGTTAGCTGTTTTATTATTAATAATATCAAAGGATGAAGGAAGAATAAACAAGGAGGTGCATTTAGTGGTGGCTATTGCAGGTATGGCTTTTTCATGGTTCCTCGTGCATACTGTTTTCACATTAAGATATGCTCATCTGTATTATGGTGATAGCCCCGCAAAGCCATCTGTACACGCCGGCGGTTTAAATTTTCCTGAGGAAGAAAAACCTGACTATATTGATTTTGCTTATTTTTCTTTTGTAATAGGAATGACGTTCCAGGTTTCTGATGTACAAATAACTTCAAAAAAAATAAGAAGGCTTGCCCTACTGCATGGGATATTATCTTTTGGTTTTAATACAATTATAGTTGCCCTTACTATTAATGTAATTGCAGGATTAGGGAAAAATTGACAGGAATAATTCAGATGATTGGGAAAATTAGTAATATAAGAGACCTATTAAACTCATCTCCAAAAAAAGGTATGATTTCTCGCTACCCTACTAATAATAAGGAAAAGCTGGATTAAGTAAACTGCAGGGTAATTCTATACGTACTATACTGTAATGAATCTTAAAAAGAAAATTTACATTTTTACGCACTGGGAAAAATGGCACTATCATTTAAAGTATCTTCCCTTGTATCCTGCATGGCTTTGGTACGTATTGCGATCAGGCTCATTCTGGTGGTTCACTCCATCTAACCCAACATTAACCTTTGGCGGGTTTGAAGGGGAATCCAAAAAAGAAATGTATCAGCAATTACCACCATCAACCTATCCGCGTAGCATTTACATTTCACCATCAGTATCTTTTGAGGCAGCAAAAAAATTATTTATTGACAATGGTTTCAATTACCCCTTCGCAGTAAAACCTGATGTTGGCATGATGGGATTTATGTTTCGCAGAATAGATAACGTTGAACAGTTTAAAAAATATCATGCGATAATGCCTGCCAATTATATTTTGCAGGAGCTTATACAATATCCGTTTGAAGTAAGTGTATTTTATTATCGCTTTCCAAATCAGCAGGAGGGTAACATTACCGGGTTTATAAAAAAAGAAATGCTTCAGGTTGAAGGTGATGGGTTATCCACTTTGTGGCAATTAATACTTAACCATCCTGTTGCCCGTTTCCGGCTGGATGAAATGAGATCCAAGCATGAAAGCCTTCTGGAAAAGATTATCCCCGCAGGTGTGTTATTTCCTCTGTCGCTCGCAGGAAATCTCAGTCGGGGTGGAAAACTCATCAGCCTTGCCCATGAAAAAAATGAAGGCCTTTTAAAAGTTTTTGATAACCTGAGCCATTATACCAGGCATTTTTATTATGGCAGGTATGATATAAAATGTTTATCCATACAGGACCTTAAAGAAGGAAAGAATTTTTCTATTCTTGAGTATAATGGGTCTGGTGCTGAGCCGCATCATATATACGGAAATGGCAACACTTTACTGCAGGCATATAAAATAATTCTGCATCATTGGAAAGTGTTATATAAAATTTCAAAACAAAATTATAAGAACGGGATAAAATACTGGAGACATAATGATGGCTATAGATTTTTAAGGAAAGCGAAAAGGCATTTCAAAGTACTAAAGCGTTTAGATAATGAATTTTCCCTATGATATAATCATTTTAACTTAATACCGGTAATTAAATGGCATCCTTTTTACTAAGGATAGCGTATCTATAACCAGAAAGTGAAAACATGATAACGAGTAAGGCCCCGGTTATTATTAATGAATATTTAGCTTATTTAAAAAATAAAGAATTTCCCTGTATTGGAGCTAAAGCTGCATTGGCAAGAGAGCAGGTGAAATGCATGGTTGCAGATCATATGGCTTGCCCGAATAATGATATCTCTATCCTTCAGTTCCTGTACGATTTTACCGATCAGTATCGCAAGGCAAAAGAATTTTATCACAGCGCTGCCGTAATATTCACAGCCCCTGCATTTATTAACGAAGAATTGTTTGATGAATTATTATGGCAAAGACTCCAGGCTCTTGCAGACCTTGATGCTAAAAATTATTCTTTCGATAAACGGGTAAATAATGCCCCGACTTCCCCAAACTTCAGCTTTAGTGTTAAAGAAGAAGCATATTATATTATCGGCCTGCATTCTAACAGCAGCAGGCAATCACGCAGATTTAGTTATCCCGTGCTTGTGTTTAACCCCCATGCGCAATTTGAAGAATTAAGAGAGACGAGCAAATACGATATAATGAAGAATGTCGTTAGAAAACGTGATATTGCTTATTCAGGCTCAGTAAATCCCATGCTGGAAGATTTTGGTACATCCTCAGAAGTATACCAATACAGCGGACGAAAATATGATGATACATGGGAGTGCCCTTTAAAAATTAATCATTCAGCCAATGGAAATAATTCCACCACGTAGCGGCATTGCTTTCATTTTAAAAAAAGGTGAGCGCCTGAAAGTTATTGATATTGAAGGTGAACAGGTTTCAGATTTTATATGCTATAATCTTCACGATAAGGCTGAATATCTTTCCTCCGGGAGAACGATAGATTATGCCGAAACAATATTCCTTACCAAAGGACATCCGTTTTATTCAAACAGAAGCAACATCATGTTTTATATTGTTGAAGATACAGTGGGCAGGCATGACTTTTTATTAACTCCATGCAGTGCGGAAACTTTTAAAATTATTTACAAACATAAAGAACCGCACCAGGGTTGTTTCGGTAATCTTTCTGCGGCTTTAAAAGAGTATGGTATTAAGCCTGATGATATTCCTGTAAGCTTTAATATTTTTATGCATGTTACTGTTGATAGCGAAACAGGCAAGGTTTCAGTTCTGCCGCCAAAAAGCAAGGCCGGCGATCATATAATACTGGAAGCAAAAATGGATCTTATTGTGGGCTTAACTGCATGCTCTGCTGAAATGTCAAATAATTATTCCTTTAAGCCCATCGGCTACCAGGTTGAAGGTGATTCAGCTTATCTTTCATAATGCTGTATATACATCATTGTAGGGAGGCATAATACAGATCTCAGCTGAATGTTTGCGCCGGCGAAGCACTCTTATAATGCTTTAAATATTTAATACAAGCTTTCGTATAAGATCGCTTCGCTTCGCTTACAATGACGAATATTCTTTTCCGGGTCCTCTTATCTAATTCCCGGTGATGTTATTCCATTAATCTATTTAAATAAGTATAATAAAATCACATCATCATAAATTCTTTTTATTAGTTTGTATTAAATTAATCCGGGGTCGGGGATAAGCAATTTTGTTCAACCTCATCCCAACCCTTCTCCGAAGGAGAAGGGTAAGTCCTCTCCCCGTAGAGGATTTAGGTGAGGTCCGGAATTCTAAAATTTTTTTATGAGTACATCCAAGCTTAACAGGTCTCTTGGTTTGCGCCTTGTGGTGGTAGTGGTTATTGGTAATATTATCGGCTCCGGTGTTTACAAAAAAGTTGCGCCTATGGCTGCCAGTCTGCATTCATCAGGCTGGGTGCTTATTTGCTGGGTGCTTGCGGGGATCATTAGCTTATTTGGCGCCTTATGTAATGCAGAAGTTGCGGGGCTTCTCGCTGAAACCGGGGGAGAGTATGTTTACTATAAAAAAATATACAACCGCTTCTTTGCATTTATATTCGGATGGTCTTTATTTACTGTAATTCAAACAGCCGCTATTTCTGCCTTGGCTTACTTATTTGCACAATCGCTGAACACTGTTATACATTTTCCACCGATCCTGTCTTCATTATCCACTTTCAATATTGGTAATGTGTTTTTTCCTTTTGCGGATCTCAATATAAAGTTGATTGCTATAACGCTTATAATAATGCTTACATGGATAAACAGCCTCGGAATAAAAGCAGGTACAGGTGTAAGCACAGCAATTTTGCTAATTGTATTTGCAGGGATTTTCACCATTATTATTTTTGGCTTAATCAGCAGCCATGCTGATTTCGGTCGTATTCAATTGCAAACAACTAATAACTTACCAGTAACAATAAGCGGAATATTTACAGCTATGCTGGCAGCTTTTTGGGCTTACCAGGGATGGGCAGCAATAGGTTATATAGGCGGAGAAGTTAAGAATCCTAAACACAATATTCCTAAAGGAATTGCGGTTGGCATTTTTACGGTTATTGCAGTATATCTTTTAGTAAATACCACTTACCTTTCTTTGTTACCCATAGAAAGGCTGGAAGAAATTTATACTGCCGGAAATCAGATTGCCGCAATAGAAGCAGTAAAAAGTTTCTGGGGTTCAGGCGGTGCTTTATTTTTATCCATTCTTATTCTTATTACCACCCTTGGTTGTTGTAATGCAACTATATTAGCCAGCAGCCGGCCATATTATGCAATGGCAAAAGAAGGGTTATTTTTTAAAAAAGCTGCCATGCTGAATAATAAACAAGCGCCAGGGAATTCATTATTGTATCAGGGTGTGTGGGCCTGCCTGCTGGTGCTTTCAGGAACATTTGACCAGCTAACAGACATGATTATTTTTGCTGTTTTTATTTATTATGGCGCCACAACCTTAGGCGTGTTTATTCTCCGTAAAAAAATGCCTGATGCTCCCCGTCCTTATAAAGTTTGGGGTTACCCGGTGGTGCCGGCTATTGTTATTTTATTTTGTATAGTATTGGTGTTTAATACAATTTTAAGCCGTCCACGGGAAGCTGCAATTGGCGCTATTCTGATGCTTACCGGCATACCTATGTATTGGTGGTTTAATAAGAAGAATGTGCAGATAGATGCTTCGGCTTAGGATTGCTTGTTGTCAGCTGCCGGGAAAAATTCAATCTTCAGGTTTTCTGTTCAGCACCTTTAAAAAAGTTCCTGAAGGAACTTGTGTTGTTATATTTTTTGAAATAATGATCTTACTAAAAGCAATAAGCTCCAAATAGCCACTCTTTAAAGCCTCCTATTGGTTTATATTTGACGCAACAACGTCAGTATTTAGACTAACCACCGTTGGGCGCAATTCTAGCGGAACTTTAATTTCCGAAGCAGCATGAAATACAATTTAGATGATTTACACTGGCAGGAATTTGAGGTGCTTTCTTTTAAAATACTTCAAATTTTAATTGCAAAAGACGTCCAGTTTTTAGAAGGAGGCAATGACAAGGGGAGAGATGTTGTTTATAACGGCAGCTCGGACTTTAATAATTCATATTCCGGACAATGGATTTTCCAAGTAAAACATAAATCTAAGTTGAATGAGGAGAGTGAAATTGCTTCAACTCTTCTTCATGATTTAAAATACGAATTAAAAAAAGTATTTGTAACCAATGGTTTAAAATTCGACAACTATGTTTTGGTAACAAACAAAACCATCAGTGGCACTTTATTCGATCATCTTAATGAAGGATTTTTAGAATTCAAAAAAGATCATCAGATTGAATGTTCCAATTTTAGTATTATTAGCTATCGTCACATCGAATCGTGTATTGATAACAATGATGTTCTTAAGTGGTCATATCCCAACATAATTAATCACCCTGATTTTTTATTACTACTAAAAGGTGCAATAAATTACAATTTAGAAAACAGACGTAGAGGATGGTTAAACGGTTTAAATAAACTAAGAGAAAAGTTTGTTTACACACAATTTTATCAAAAAGCATATGACAAGTTAAGTGAATATCCCGCTATAATTTTGTCAGGACCACCGAAAAGCGGAAAGACTTTTAATGCGGAAATCTTGGCACTTAACTTTAGTATTTTTGAAAACTACCAACCAGTTTTAATTGATAGCCCCGAGGAAATAGAAAGCTCTTTTGAATATGACCGAAAACAAATCTTTATTTGTGATGATGCATTTGGAAAATATGGACTTTCCTATAAAGCAGAAGAATGGTTTATAAAACTGGAAAGAGTATTCAATCTTGCAGATAAATCACATTTATTCATTTTTACAAGTAGAGAGTATGTTTTTCGAGCATTTGTAAACTTTGACAACGAAAGTGCAAAATCATTTCTTGAAAAAATACTTGTAGAATCACACAATTATTCAAGTCAAGAGAAACTAGCAATCCTAAAAAGATATACAATTAAATCAAATATCTCTGAGTATGACAAAGACTCTATAATTCACAATGAAGTAATTGTGACTAACCACAAAAATTTTTCACCAGAAACAATTAGAGCATTTTTCTCGAATATAAATGAAGGAAGAAAGAATGAACAACTGAACGAATTAAAGGCACATCTTGATAAACCAGATAGTTATCTTTCAACAGTATTTTTCAAATTGTCAAATATAAAGCAGGCGGCACTTTTAGCTATTTTATGTTCGATTAAAAATAATGAAAGGTCGATCTATGAAATATTTGATTTAATATGTCAAGATCTAAACATTTCAACACTACTAAATTCAGCTTTAGAATTTGATGAACTGGATGATAGCATTTTACGTATTCTTAGATCAGATGTAATAGAAGAAATCAATTTTTACCACCCATCAATGCAAGAGTTTTTGACTCGGCAACTAATTGCAAATGAATCTGGAAAACTTCGTGAAGTCGTACTAAAAAATCTAAACATTGATCTTCTTGGTTTAAGTATGATGAAATCATCAGCTAAATTTATTTTACATTCTCCAAGCGATGATAAAATCAAATTACAAAATAAAGATATAGGCAAAATACAAATTGGCCTTACTAGATTAGTCAACAATTCAGAGGTTACATTGTACCAGGTTGCTTCGATATTTAAATGGTTCAAGTCCCCAGACCATACTATCGAATTAAAAATGTCGGATATGCCATTTTTTAAAGCTGCGAAAGAAATTGTTGCCCAATTAGCATCTGATATCAGTAATGACAATTTCTATTGCTCTCACAAAAATGAAAATATTTCCACTTGGTCATATCTCTTTTTTATGATTAAGAATACATTGACATTCTACAGCATTGATATTAATAAGCATAGCTTTCATTATATAGACAAAATCTTAACTGAAAAAAAGTATGAAAAAAACTATTGGATGGTTGTGTTTCGAATCCTCAGTTTCACGGATGACGACTTCATTCATAAAACTGTTGGGAGAGATTGGCTAAATATTTTTTATAAAGGATTAAAAAATGACATGTATGATTTAGGCCGTGAAATCTTTGGTAAAGATTTCCCGGACTTCAAGGAATACAATGAAAATAAGCTTAAAAATTTAATTTCGGAAAAAGTCAAACAAAAACCAAACAGAAGCTGGTATCCTAGATTTTTACTTGTTAAGGAAAGGATAGATATTTTAAAAGAAATAAAAGGCTCAGGCATCGGAAATACAATTTTGGAAAAACTTTCAAAGCCATATGAAGAATTAATAAAACAAAGTGGATTTGCAAAAAACAGGCACGGCTTTAATCTAAAACAAGGTTGGTGGAAGGATTAAATAACTGCGTCCAACGTGAACTGTGTAAAAACCAAATAGTATTTGATTTTTTTGCGGTTGCGGAGCAATAATTTGGTTGATAAAGTATTATTTTTTACCACTGCAAATACCTGTTTTAGCAGTTTGTTTGAATACTGCTATCAAGCGAGCTTTCCTGATTTTCCTTTACTTTCTAATCGTTCATATAATGTCTTGCAGGTCGTGTTTGGTTTAATAGCGCTCATAATACACATTTTATAAAGCATCTCTTATCGGCTTGCCCCTTTTTCTAAATATTTTGGGCCTGTCTTTAATGTTGGTCCCTTCTTATAGTCCTCGTTTGCAACCTACCGTGTATCACGTATTTTTATAGTTTTGATAACGTGATGTTCCTCGTATAATTCCATACAATATCTTGACAATTCATAGCTGCAAATGCCTATTCACATTGTATGTATATTTATATTAACAACGATGGTTTTTTTACAAACTGTCGTTGTTGGCAATTTTAAAAACAACATTATAAATGGACAAATTAAAAATATCAACTGCTCAATTTGAAAATAAAAGTGGCGACAAAAGCTATAATCTTTCGGTGATCGAAAAACTATCGGAAAAAGCATCCAAAGAAGGCTCTGATGTAATTGCATTTCATGAATGCTCTATTACCGGATATACTTTTGCCAGGCAACTTTCAAAAGAGCAAATGCTTGATTTGGCAGAATTTATTCCTGATGGGGGAAGTATTTTGAAGCTTAAAGAAATTGCAAACAAATTTGACATAATCATATTAGCGGGACTCTTTGAAAAGGATGTCAATAACAATTTATTCAAAGCCTATGTTTGTGTTGATAAAAAGGGACTTGTTGCAAAGTTTAGGAAGTTACATCCTTTCATTAATCCATATCTAACACCAGGACATGAATATTGCGTTTTTGAAATTCATGACTGGAAGTGTGGTATCCTCATTTGTTATGACAATAATATAGTAGAAAATGTGAGGGCTACTACATTATTAGGAGCAGATATAATCTTTATGCCCCATGTTACTATGTGTACCCCATCCACCAGGCCAGGTGCAGGCTTTATTGACCCGAAGCTTTGGGAAAATCGGGAGGCTGACTCTACATCATTGCGATTGGAATTTGACGGAATGAAAGGGCGAAGCTGGTTGATGAAATGGTTACCTGCAAGAGCATACGACAATGGGATATATGTGGTTTTCTCAAACCCGATAGGTATGGACGATGACCAACTGAAAAACGGCTGCTCTATGATCATTGACCCTTTCGGCGATGTTCTTGCTGAATGCCGTTCATTTGACGACAGTTTTGCAACCGCTACGGTCACATCTGAAAAACTTATCCAGGCAGGCGGACGCAGATATATAAAGGCAAGGCGACCAGAATTATACAAAGAAATAATTGGTCAACATCACAAGTCAGAACAAAAAGTAGTGTTGCTCGACAACAAATAAAAACTGCATCAACAATCCATTGCCAAAACTTAGGGCTGGATATTGAAACTTGTACATCAGCAATACGAAAGCTGTGGTTCAGGGCTGAACTTTAGTCGTTGACTTCAACTTTATATTTTTAAATTTACACGCACACAAGGCAATGCCAGCAATGAATTCCCTGTCATTCGGCAATGCAAAACGTTACTGCCATATTGTAGAACGACACTGTAAATGAAAAAGCTAATAGACATAGTTAAGGACAGAAGTTTCAAACTGACAATTTTACTAACACTGATTTATTTTGGAATTGGGTTTGCATTTTTAAACTTTGGACTTTCTGACTATGGTTGGATATTTTTCGTTTTGTTACCTTACTCATTGGGAATTGCAGTTGGCAAAATGGAAAGACAAAAATGGGCTTATTTAGGACTTGCAATTGGACTAATAATATTTGTGGTTTTATTATTAGCAGGTGGACTTGAAGGGATAGTTTGTGTTGTAATGTCAGTGCCTATTGTTATTCCTCTTGTATGGTTAGGCGTTTTGACAAACAAATACCTGATAAAAAAAGGAAGAATTAAACAGTCAAATAATCTGAAGGTTTTAACATTGCCATTGCTCTTTTTTTTATTTGGTGCACCCATTGAAAAATTCTTTTATACAGATAAAGTGGAAGTAATTGAAGTAAAAACAGAGAGGATTTATCCATATACAACAGAACAGGTTTATAACACAATCAAATCGGTTGACACTTTAATTGCTGACAAATCTTTTTTAATGAAACTTGATCTACCAATTCCGAGTAAGTGTATTTTAGAAAAAGAAGAAGTTGGCGGGCTTCGGACTTGTTATTTTAGCGGTGGAACAATTACTGAACGAATTACAGAGCTTGATAAAGCAAAAGTTTTAAGAATGGACGTAATTGATTACAAACTAACAGGAATAAAGTTGATGTTAACAACTAAAAGCCAAATTTATAAATGTCAGCCGGAACCTATGCTGCTTCATGCACTTAGCTGATGTTACATTGTCCTTTAGCCCTGCTTTTGCAAATACTTTTACTATACGCAGCCAAACTGTTCGTTAATGTCGTCACACAAACTTTATCACATATTGTCCATTAGTAGTACGTTAAATTTATGACCATCAGGGTCAGCAAATGCAAAACCATAGTAATTATTTTCGTCCCTGCGTATTTCTGGAAAATTTCACCTCCTGATTCTTTTACTTTTATCTCAAATTCTTGTACTTCTATTTCTGTGTCTGCAGAAAGTGTAAAGACAATTTCATCTGTTTTTGAACCTGACGGAAAAAAGTCATCTATTCGTGAACCTTGCTCAAAAAAATGAATTACAAAATTGTATTCGCCAAAAAAGAAACTAGCGAGTTCAGAGTCGCCCTTCGGAGGTGTGTTGGATTTAAAACCCAATTTTGTGTAAAATTCATTAGTGCGTTTTGCGTCTTTTACGCTAAAATTAGCCCAAAATTTGTTTTGATTTCATACTGTCAATTGTTAAGATAATTTAAATAAGAGTGTCTGTTTTATCGCCTACTCTGTTCGGTTTTCGGCTTCCCCGTTTTTGTCAAAGTTAATTCTTGGTAGTTTGTTTGATTTTAGTACTGTCGCCAATTGGTTGCGTATAACAACTGTAATCTGCCCGCCATTTTTAAAAATAGAAGCCACTTCTTTTAATTGAGGAAAATCAAGTCGCAGTGCAAGTGCTGCAGGAAATGATACACCTTCAGAATAGCTTATACTATATAACAATCCATGCGTGATGTTTGCGAACTTGTAGAAAGTCCGGTTGATTATATTCATAGCTCCTTCTAAGTTTTATGCAACTGGTGAGGATGGCATTTACTTGATTAGTGACTCAGCTGCTGCCTCATTCCGCCATACGCAACGCTTGGAGGGAGAGTCGGATAGGCAAGGGCATTTCAGCCCAAGCCCTCCACAAAACCGTACTTGCACTTCTCAATGCATACGGCTTTTGTCATTCTGTAGATGAAGAATCATCAACGCTATCTTACTATCGGCTATCCTCTCAAGAGCATTGCTGCCTCATTGATTGTAGTACATAGTTTCGAGTGAACAACCTGAACCCTTGGCTCCATTCCCATTACAGGAACTTCATTACTACTACGATTCAGTCCGCAACTCCTCTACGCATCGGCTCTCTAAGAGATACCTTGAATCCCGATTAAATCGCATTGGCGTCAAGTTAATTATAAATGATATGGGTTAAAAGTGAGTGCAGGAAACCATTTTGGAAGCTTGAGGATTGAGATTTTTTATTGCCACGGCTTTTAAGCCGTGGTGATGAATGAATGATAGGAAGGGGCTTTAGCCCACAACCTCGTTAAGGGCTAAAGCCCGGTAAGAAAAGGCCTCTATCCACCTGAAGGTAGTGGCAATATTAGCAGCATCAGTTTATAGCTTAAAAAAACTAATCCTTAACTTGACGCCAATGCGATTAAATCGGGAGGCTTTTCGCACATCGTAGTGGCAGTATTCCCAAGTTCCGTATGAAAGCCCGTATAAAGCTCCTGTCGTCTTAATGCCGGTTGGCCTGTAACCAGTAAACAGTTAACCGTTACAGTCTGTCCTGTCAGCGCCGTGATGCCAGCAGTTTTGCCAACTACATATCCCTTTCGACATGTCATCAACGATTCACTTGCGTTCAGCTTCTTTATACATACCTGAACCGTTTAATGAGCCCTTTTCCCCAAACGCTCAGTACCACGCCTTTTGAACACAGCACCTTTGGGTGGTTTGCTATCTGAGACTGTACACCGATAGCGGAGGATCTGCCTCCATCTTTCATACAGCATTTTAAAGAACTAATTCATTCATTAAATTCTTGGCGCACCACGGCACGGGAGTAATATTTTCTCCAGACTAATCGTATTCAACAAAAAAATTATCTCTGTATTAAACGTCGGATTTGGTGTTTGTATGTAATAATATTTTTTACCTTGCCAGCATTATTTATGTCGATGTAAAACAGTAACTGCTGCTCAACAATTTATGTTGCAAAGTACTCACTTCTATATTATTCAAATCTGAAGATTTGCTGCCGGTGCGACGAAGGCTGAAGACCATAAGTGTTCGAAACCTTGTGATATGATAATTTTGCTTTATGACAGCAGGTGAACTCATAAAACTAATACCTCCAAAAACTTTTCAGGATCTTGCAGTTGAAACCAAAGTAGACGCTCAGG
>JBDSAQ010000306.1:0-5230 GCA_039922095.1 Ginsengibacter sp.
AGCTAATTCTGCTGCTGCTTTACTTATGCCCTCTGCCACTTTACCTTTCAGCACGGGAGATGTACTACCTCCCAAGGCTCCTAATAATGCAAGTGCAACAGCACCGGTTTCCGATGGCTTATGCAGGTATCGTTCATCAGCATTAGCACCTGTTAAACTAAAATAACTTTCAAATTGAAAATGCCGGCTCATGGCAGGTTTTTCAGCATTTATTCTCCTGGTTTTAGCATATTGATTTGAGAAAACAACAGGGCTTAACCATGTGCCTAAAAAATCTGCACCGATACTTACGATAACCTTAGCGTTTTCAAAATGGTATGATGGCAAAGCAGCCTTGCCATAAGAGGCCTGGTTAGCCTGCAACATTCCACTATAAGAAACAGCATCATATTGAACATGCCGGCTGCCTGGAAATTTGCCTAAAAATTCAGTAATTATTTGAAGAGTAGTGGGTGAAGTTAAAGTTGAAGTAAGTAACACCATCGGTTTACCGCCAGCAGCAGCAATACCCTGAGTTACCATTTTGTCAATTACCTCAAAAGTAGCTTCTTTACCATTTGCCATAGGATAGCGGAGACGGGAAGTATCATACAAATCCAATACTGATGCCTGAACCTGGGCTGATGTACCACCATTGGTTAAAGGAGAAAGAGTATTTCCTTCAATCTTTATCGGACGACCTTCCCGTTGCTTTACTACAACCGGAATAATATCACCATTGCTTACATAGGTTGATGCATAATAATTTGCTATACCAGGAATAATATCATCTGGTTTATTTAAAAACGGGACGGATTTACGAACGGGCATATCACAACTTGCAGCGAGAGCCGCCGCCGCTGTACTAAAGCCAACATATTTTAAGAAATCTCTCCTCGGTGTTTTAGTGTTAAGTAATCCTTCATCAAGATCTTCCAAAGGAGTTAATGGCTCCTGAAACTCATCCTGCACTGACTTTTGATAAGTCTCAGATTTATTGAGCTCCCCAAAACTTTGCCAGTACTTTTTTTGCTCCATACCCCAACCCCAAAGGGATTTTGTTTTAAGTTATAAATAATTCTAATTCTATCCCAATCCCCCTTAGGGGTTAAGGATTAATAATGACATTTTTGGCATTCTGTTCCGCCTATCTGTTCTACGGATACACTATCGTATTTTTTATTTTTAATATCATCATGAAATTTTTCATAAATACTATAAAATTTATTTCCATGACCTTTATCATCATTAAACTGAACTTTTGTTTCTCTATGACAGTTAATACACCAACCCATACTAAGCTCTGAAAATTGTTTTACTTCAGGCATTTCCTGAATATTACCATGACAGGTTTGGCATTGTTGCTTACCTACTTTCACATGCTGTGAGTGATTAAAATAAACATGATCAGGTAAGTTATGTACACGTATCCACTCAACAGGTTTCCCTGGTTTATCAAATTTTTTGGAGGCCGGATTCCAGCCGGCATACTGATACAATTTTTGTATTTCAGCAGTTCCGTTAACTGATGTGCCATCTTCTCTTGTTATCGGGTCTCCTGCATATTCACTAATTGCCATATGGCAGTTCATGCAAACATTTACAGAAGGGATATTGGCGTGCTTACTATCCTGCGCTCCGCCATGGCAATAAAGGCAACTGATCTGGTTAGTACCTGCATGAACTTTGTGGGAATAATAAATTGGCTGTACCGGCTGGTAATCTTTAGATCTTCCCAGGGCTATAGCACCGCTGATGGTATAATACCCACCTATTAAAAACAACACTATAACTCCTACTAAAAGATAGGCTTTGTTTCTATAAAAAGGAACAGGATTAGGTGTTCGTATTCCCTGCTTTTCATCACTTAACTTTTTTAGATTACTATTAACCTGCAATAGTATTAGTGCAACAACGCCAAGGATAAGGGTAAGCAGGCCATACAATAATGAGTTATCTTCTGAAGGAGTACTTTCCCCAATAGGAGGTGCGGGAGGGCCGGGTTTTGTATAAGTATTAGCCCAATCAAGAACAGCGTCAATCTCCTCTTTTTTTAAATTGGGAAAGGGGGTCATTACAGATTTATAGGTCGCAAACAGTGTTTGGGCATACTGGTCTGTTTGCACCATAGTTATGGTATTAGGCACCCACTTATAAACCCAATCTTTAGAAGGCTCTCTTTCTCTTGCTCCCTTTAACATGGGACCAGTATAATTTGCATCGGGTTTATGACAGCTTGCACAGTAAGTTTTATAAATTGCCTGGCCATCAGCTCCAAATACAAAATTTTGAAAAGAAAAGAGTATAATAAAATAAATCGCAGTAATTGCTTTAGAAAAAATCCTTCGGAAATAGATCATACACACTCCAGGTTGTATTGTGGGAAATATCCTCTACTGCGTGCAAAAATAAGACAGGATGTTGACAAAGTGTTAACATTTGTAAAAATATTTTTACCCTTATGCAGCGTGGCTTTCAGGCGATTTAGTGACATTGATCAATATAAATGTCTTTGAAATGCAAACCCTTGTTATCACTATCTTTCTTTTAAAATAATGAGACTGTTTAAGGTTTAATTATTGCATATTTGCAAATGCCTGATCATGCAATCAATCAAGAAGAAACCCCTTTAGTACACATTGCAATCTTTGCTTCAGGAACAGGAAGTAATGCCCAAAATATTATAAATTATTTCAAAGCATCCCGTTTTATAAAGGTAAAATTAATTGTAAGTAACAACCCTTTTGCCTATGTACTAAAAATTGCTGCCGCAGAAAATATAACATCATTACTTTTAAAAAAGGATAATTTTTTTAATGGCGACTTATACCTTCATGACTTACATAAAAATAATATAGCCTTTATTGTTCTGGCCGGCTTTTTATGGAAAATCCCCCCCTTAATTATTGATGCATACCCAAACAAGATCATTAATATTCACCCTGCACTATTACCTAAACATGGCGGTAAAAATATGTATGGTGATAAAGTACATGAGGCTGTTATTGCCGCGGGGGAAAAGGAGAGCGGTATAACTATCCATTATGTAGATGAGGAGTACGATAATGGCGATATTATTTTTCAAAAGAAATGCACTATTGATGACAACGAAACTCCCGAAACCCTCGTTAAAAAAATTCATATATTAGAGCATGAAAATTATCCACGTATAATTGAAGAGGTGATTAAGGAACAATTGTAAAATAAGTTAACAGGTTTATGGACATATTATGGGTTTAGTTAAGTATTACGAAATAAATTTTCTTATAAATTGCTTTATGCTGAAGAACTTATATCAAGATAAAATCCGGTTAAATTATTTCCAACTACAAAATAAGTAGAGTCGTTAGTGTAATATTACGCTTCATATTACTAAATACTGTTTTATAAAATTTAATTACTTTATATCTTTTATTGTCCTTTTATTTTACGCAACTTTTTGCAGCGGACAAATCACTATCTCGGGAACGGTTTATGATTCAACCAAAGTATATTCAGTAAGCGGCGTGCAGGTTAAAAGTACTTCCGGGGCTTTTACGTTTACAGATTCTGCAGGGGTATATCATATCCGGGTTTCTGATAAAGATTCAATTTCTTTTTTTTATAGAAATAAGCCTACCACAAAATTCCCGGTAAACACTATATCTGATTATGGTCAGTTCGATATTTCATTGCGTGTTGGCGTAAAAGAAAAATATAAGCCTTTAAAGGAAATTTTTATTTTTTCAAATTACCGGAGAGATTCAGCAGAAAACCGAAACGATTATTATAAAACATTTAATTATCAAAAGCCGGGTATAAGGTCAACGTATACACCAGGTTCTTCCGCCGGACTTGACCTTGATGAAATGATCAATATTTTTAGATTCAGAAAAAATAAACAGCATCTTCAGTTTCAAAAAAGATTAATAGAGCAGGAGCAGGACAGGTATGTAGATTATAAATTCAGTACAAAATTTTTAAAAAGAATTACGGGCCTTAGCGGGCCATTACTGGAAAAATATAAAATTGAATACAGGCCAACATACGAGTTTATTACAAGCATAACAGAACTTGAATTTTATGAGTACATTAATTATACTTCAACAAAATTTAAAAAAGATGAGGGATTATAATACTGATACCCCTGTTATCTGCAAAGCCACAATGTCTTTATTATTGTAAATTTGAATAAATACCCAACGTTATGGACGTCCTAAAACAAATGAGAAGTGAAGTAAAAAAATACATTGATAGCGCTGATGCAAAAGTAGTAAAGATGGTATATGCCATGCTTGAAGCCGAGAGAGAAAGCGACTGGTGGCAGGATGAAAATATTCTTTCTATTGTAGAAGAACGGTCAGCAGAGTATAAAAGCGGAAAAGCAAAAGGCATTCCCTGGGAAACTGCAAAAAAACAAATTCTTTCTTCAAAAAGGAAGGGTTAAATGAAGTACCGGATTGAATTGCATAACGGCGCACAAAAAGAATTAGCTGAAGCATTTCATTGGTATGAAAAGCGTTCGATCGGTTTAGGAGTGCGGTTTATACAAACAGTCAATAAAAAATTATCTGAACTATCAAAGTATCCTGAACGATATGCTAAACGAAAAGCAGAATTTCGCGAAGTGTCAATACCTCCATTTCCCTATATTCTTATTTATGAGTTTTTGACTGAGGAAAAAGTTGTTTTTATTTCTTATGTCTTTCACACAAAGAGAAATCCTGGATTAAAATACCGACGTATAAGATGACCTTCTAAAAGTGTATCATAAATATGAGCAATGAGTGTTAGTCAAAAAAATATTTTCCTGCGTTATCTAATAATCAAGAAGCTTTTTTACCACTCTATTTAACCTGCTCTTTGCAAGAAAATTCTTTTCAAGTTCTGCATTAAATGGTATGGCAGTATCCAGCGATGCACATCGGATAACAGGGGCATCAAGCCATTCAAAACAATGCTCGTTTATCCATGCAGATATTTCGCCACCAATGCCTCCTGTTAAGGTGTCTTCATGTAATACTAATATTTTACCGGTATGCTTTACTGATTCTTTTATTGCTTTATAATCAAGAGGCAGCAAAGTTCTCAGGTCGAGGATATCTATTGAAAGGTGTGGCTGTACATTTGCAAATTCAATTGCCCAATGCACCCCTGCGCCATAGGTGATAATGCTAATATCGCTGCCGGTACGTACCTGCTTCGCTTTGCCTATTTCAGTTTCGTAATAAGCTGAAGGTACTTCTCCGCTTATACTTCTATACAAGGCTTT
>JBDSAQ010000307.1:0-15742 GCA_039922095.1 Ginsengibacter sp.
GTATTGTTCGTACTTATTACAAGGTTTGCTTACGGCAAAAGAAAACTGGCAGAGCTTAAAGCTAATTATAATCTTGAAGAAGAATATGATGCAAGACCTGATACGAACGAATAAAGTAATTGTTTAAATAGTCAAAGGTCAGCGGTCATATGTCAATGATATGACTCCTGACCATTGACATATGACTACTGACAAATGGCAAGATTCATAGAAAGAGGCTGTCTCAGATGGACAGCCTCTTTTATGAAAAAATTCTTTAAGTTGATAAAAATTCTTTAGTTGATATTAATTAACCTTGCAGGTTTCTGTTTTGCCTCCTCTTTCTTTGGAATGGTAAGATTTAGCAAACCATTTTCATACTTGGCTCTTATTTTTTCAGCATCTACCACATCTTTAGGTAAATGGAAAGTACGGTAGAAAGATTGGTAACTAAATTCTTTCCTTGTATAAATTTCTCCCTCTTTTTCTTCGCGTTGATCCTGTTTCTCGGAACTTATACTAAGAGTGTTGCCATCAAGCTCAATTTTAAAATCTTTTTTTTCCATGCCTGGCGCCGCCAATTCAACTTCAAAAGATTCGGCTGTTTCTTTAATGTTTACTGATGGTGTACTAAAAGCATTGTTGGTAAAGTTATTACCCCAATTAAAAACATCCCTGTTTAAAAAGTTATCCCAAACAGATGGCAGAGATGCAAAAGTTTGATCATTTTTTTTCATGAGTGACATATGAACCTCCTTTTTTATGGTTAATAATTAGGTTGATTTATACGCTTTTTCAAAAAAAATGCCATTCGATCTAAGGAATAATTCAAAGGAAATAATTACAGGAATTGATAACATCAAAGTGCAAAATTTTCAGATCCATTGGAAAAACTGACAGTAACTAATTAGTCTTCAAACCACGACCAGTTTTTTGCTGCAAATATTCTATTTTTTTAGAAGCTTCTGCTTTCGTAAGGTTTTCGCTAAATTCTTCTCCCGCCTCATCTGACAAAGTTTTTAAATAAGATTTCTGAGCTCCTGTCATAGGTTCATTACCCGTTTTCCATTCATCAGGATCTTTTACTGTGTTATCTCCAATAACGGTATCAGTTCCCTGTGATTCTGCCTCTTGGTTGGTTGTAGGATCTTGTAATTGACTGTTTGTAATAATATCATCGTGATCTTGCATGGTATACTTTTTTTAGAATTAAACATTAAAAAAAATAGTGTAGTTTTTTTATTTAGTAGAAAATCTTATGCCATTAAAATTGTAAAAGCGCCTTTAAAAAGTTTAGTTTATTTATGGTTGTTTAATATTATCCGCTTACCTTCGCACTCCCAAATTAATTTGGGTTTAAATAAAGTTCTTTAGATATGTCTCAGAGAATCAGAATTAAACTTCAGTCTTACGATCATAACCTTGTTGATAAATCAGCAGAAAAAATTGTTAAGACTGTACGAAGCACCGGTGCAGTGGTAACAGGCCCAATTCCATTACCAACTCATAAAAAAATATTCACCGTTTTGCGTTCTCCTCACGTTAATAAAAAAGCACGTGAGCAATTCCAGTTGTGTACACATAAACGTTTATTAGATATTTATACCAGTAGTTCAAGAACTGTTGACGCACTATCTAAATTGGATTTGCCTTCAGGTGTTGATGTTGAGATAAAAGCATAAAGCCCCATCCCCTAAAGGGGAGAAGGGCAAGCTTCCACACCCCCCTTTAGGGGGATGGGGGCAAAAAGTTCTTATAAGATTAATGTAACATCCATCTCCGAACACTCGGAGCGCTGGATATAATAAGATAGAAATGAAAAGTATTATTGGCAAGAAAGTTGGCATGACCAGCATCTTCGATAGTAATGGCAAGCAAACTGCTGTAACTATTATTGAGGCAGGGCCTTGCGTGGTAACTCAGAAAAAGACCGTTGAAACAGATGGTTACAATGCACTTCAGATAGCTTTTGGTGATAAAAAAGAAAAACACACTTTGCTCTCCGCAAAAAATCACTTCGCCAAAGCAAACACTTCAGCAAAAAGACACATAAAAGAAATACGCGATAGCGAATCAGATAAAGTAGTTGGCGACAATATCACCGTTGAGATATTTAATGAAGGTGATAAAGTTAATGTAGTTGGCACCACAAAGGGTAAAGGTTTCCAGGGTGTTGTAAAGCGTCATGGGTTCCATGGTGTGGGTGGCCAGTCTCACGGACAACACGACAGGTCAAGAGCTCCCGGGTCTGTTGGCGGATCTTCTTACCCTGCAAGAGTTTTTAAAGGTATGAGAATGGCGGGTCGTATGGGGCAGGATAAGGTACAGATTAAAGGGCTCAGCATTGTAAAAATCTTTGCTGATAAAAACTATATATTATTAAGTGGCTCTGTTCCGGGTCACAATGGTTCAATCGTTTTAATCCAGAAATAATGCAAGTAGAAATATTAAATACACAAGGCGAAAAAACCGGTAGAACTATCGAACTCCCGGAAGAAATTTTTGGAGTTGAACCGAATGATCATGTTGTTTATTTGGCCGTTAAGCAATATTTAGCAGCACAACGCCAGGGTACACATAAAGTAAAAACGAGAGCAGAGGTACAAGGATCTTCAAAAAAATTACATAAGCAAAAGGGTACGGGAGGCAGTCGTAAAGGTAACCTGCGTAATCCTTTATATAAGGGAGGTGGTACTGTTTTCGGGCCAAAGCCGCATGGTTACGATTTTAAGGTTAACCGTAAGGTGAAAGATCTTGCCAAAATAAGTGCACTTAGCCACAAAGCAAAAAACAATGGTATTGTTGTGATTGAAGATATTACGATGGACGCTCCAAAAACAAAAACGTTCACCCAGATATTTAATAGCTTAAATACAGGGGCAAGAAAAACTTTATTTATCCTGCCGGAACATAATGATAATGTATACCGGAGCTTTAGAAATGTTCCTTCAGTTTGTGGTACTTTATTAAGCGATGTAAATACATATGATATTGTAAATGCAAATGTTGTTGTATTCACAGAAAGCGCTGCTAAAATATTTGTAGAAGAAAATACAGAAGTAGAGGAAACCCCAAACCCCTAAAGGGGCTAATAGGGAATTTAACTAACAAAAAGCCTTCCTTTAGGGAGGTTGGAGGGTATAAAAATGAAATTGTCAGATGTTTTAATAAGGCCTGTGTTATCAGAGAAGGTAAACAGGTTAACTGAAAAGTTTAACCGCTACACTTTTATTGTAGATAGGAAGGCTAATAAATTAGAAATTAAAAAAGCTGTAGAAGAATTTTATGGTATCCAGGTGGAGGAAGTTAATACATTGGTTATGCCTTCAAAAGCGAAATCACGTAATACAAAGGCAGGAATACTCACAGGTAGAAAACCATCGAAGAAAAAAGCAATAGTAAGTGTAGCAAAAGGTGAAACAATTGATTTATACGGTAACGTATAAACCCCAAATCCCCTAAAGGGGGTGAAGGAGAATAAAATATTTAGAACGTAGAAATAATTTATAACAATTAAAAAAATTAGCCCCTTTAGGGGTTGGGGTTATGGCACTAAGAAAATATAAACCGACCACGGCAGGCACAAGATGGAGAATAGGAAATGCCTATGCGGAGATAACAACTAATGAGCCTGAAAAAAGCCTTGTTGAAAAAGTTCACCATACTGCAGGGCGCAACAGGCAAGGCCGCAGAAGCATGCGTTATCTTGGTGGCGGCCATAAAAAAATGTACCGGGTTATAGATTTTAAAAGAGATAAAAAAGATATTCCCGCAACAGTTAAAACTATTGAGTACGATCCAAACAGAAGCGCCTTCATAGCTTTAATACATTTTATTGACGGAGAAAAAAGATACATAATTTCCCCACAGGGTTTACAGGTTGGTGCAACTATTTTAAGCGGTGATAGTATAGCGCCTGAATTAGGGAATGCTTTAATGCTTAAAAATATGCCCTTGGGTACTACAGTTCACAACGTTGAAATGCAGCCAGGCCAGGGAGGTAAATTAGTAAGAAGTGCCGGGGCATCTGCGCAGCTGGCAAACAAAGAAATTAAATATGCTATTCTAAAGATGCCAAGTGGCGAGTTAAGAAAAGTATTGATCAATTGCTATGCTACAGTAGGTGTTGTAAGTAACAGTGATCACAATTTGGAAAGCATGGGTAAGGCTGGCAGAAACAGGTGGAAAGGTATAAGACCAAGAACACGTGGCGTAGCCATGAATCCTGTAGACCATCCAATGGGCGGTGGCGAAGGAAAAGCATCAGGTGGTCATCCACGCAGCAGAACTGGTAAATACGCTAAAGGACAAATTACCCGAATGAGAGGCAAAGGCTCCGATAAAATGATCATTCAAAGAAGAAATGGCAAAAAGTTGCCTAACAAGTAGTAAGTATCAAGTAATAAGTACTAAGAATAAAAAATAATAAAGTTTAGAAATCGATATCGGAAATCTAAAATTGTAAATTAAACATGGCTCGTTCAGTTAAAAAAGGTCCTTATATAGCTGCAAAACTTGAGAAAAAAGTTTTGGGCATAAATGAAGGAAAAAATAAAAAAGGTGTTATTAAAACCTGGTCACGCAGGTCAACTATTACACCTGATTTTGTAGGACACACTTTTGCGGTGCATAACGGCAATAAATTTATCCCGGTTTATGTAACAGAATTTATGGTTGGCCATAAGCTTGGTGAATTTGCGCCAACAAGAAATTTTAAAGGACATTCAAGTAAAAAGATTGCATAAAAAAGTTGATAGTTGAAACTGATAGTTGTAATCAGTCAACTTAAAACTTAAAACTCGAAACTAATATAATGGAAGCAGTAGCTAAACTTAATAATTATCCCACATCTCCCCGCAAAATGCGTTTGCTGGCTGATTTGATACGTGGAATGGAAGTGGATAAAGCTTTGGGAGTTTTACAATTTAATCCTAAACATCCTGCAGTTCCACTATACAAATTATTAAAAAGTGCTATCAATAATTGGGAGCAGAAAAATACAGATGAAAAAGTTGAAGATGCAGGATTAATAGTTAAAACAATTATGGTTGATGGGGGTCGTGTAATTAAACGTATGCGTCCTGCACCTCAGGGCCGTGGCTATAGAGTTAGAAAGCGCAGTAATCATGTTACCCTAATTGTAGATAGTAAATCCCTGGATAACAAAAATATTTCAGTAAAGAAGCTACCTGAAGCAAAAGTTGAAGAACCCGTGATTGCAGAACCGGTTGAAGTTGAAAGTGCTCCTGTAGAAAAAAAGACCAGAACTAAAAGAGCTAAAACAGAGACATCAAAATAAATAACTTTCTTAAGTCCCCTTTTCGGGGGATTTAGGGGGCAAATTAAAACCGAATATGGGTCAAAAAACAAATCCGATTGGTGCAAGATTAGGTATCATCCGTGGATGGGAAAGCAACTGGTTTGCATCTCCTAAAGATTATGGTAAAAAATTAATTGAGGATGACAGGATCAGGACATATTTAAATGCACGTATAAATAAAGGTGGCATTGCCAAGATTGTAATTGAGCGTACACTTAATAAATTGATCGTAACTATTCACACATCAAAACCAGGGATTATTATTGGTAAAGGCGGAGGAGAAGTTGACAGGATAAAAGAGGAATTGAAGAAACTGACCGGGAAAGATGATGTTCAGATAAACATACTTGAAATCCGTCGTCCTGAGCTTGATGCAAACATAGTAGCCGATACAATTGCAAAACAAATCGAAAATCGTATCAATTATAAAAGAGCTATAAAAATGTCAATTGCTTCTGCTTTGAGAATGGGTGCAGAAGGAATTAAAGTAAGAGTGGGTGGTCGTTTAGGTGGTGCGGAAATAGCCCGAAGCGAAGAAATTAAACAAGGTAGAACTCCTTTACATACTTTGCGCATGGACATAGATTACGCAAATGTTTTTGCACAAACGGTATATGGTAAAATCGGTATTAAAGTTTGGATTTGTAAAGGCGAAGTTTTGGCAAAAAGAGATGTGAATCCTAACATAATCGCCGGTGGCGGAAAAGAAGGAGCCGAGAACAGGCAGCAGGGAGATAGACGTCCGGATTTCGGAGACAGAAGAGGTGGAAGCGACAGAGGCGGAGATAGAAGAGGCCCTGGCGGCGGCGGTGATAGAAGAGGCGGCGGCGGACAAGGTGGTGGAGGGAACAGAGGTGGCGGAGGTGGAAGGAGATAAACCCCTAACCCCTAAAGGGGAATAACAAAAATGAATTTCGAAAATTAATAAATATTAAATTTTTTAAGCCTCCCTTTAGGGAGGTTGGAGGGTAAAATTTATGTTACAGCCAAAAAGAACGAAGCACAGGAAAATGCAAAAGGGTCGTATGAAAGGTGATGCCAAGAGAGGCACTACAATTTCATTTGGCACATTTGGTTTAAAAGCATTGGAATCTGTTTGGTTAACAAACCGGCAAATAGAATCTGCAAGGCAGGCATTAACCCGTCACATGAAACGTGAGGGAAATGTTTGGATAAGAATATTTCCGGATAAAGCAATTACTAAAAAACCTGCTGAAGTGAGGATGGGTAAGGGTAAAGGTAACCCTGAATATTTTGCAGCTGTAGTTCAGCCCGGAAGGATTCTATTTGAGTGCGATGGTGTTTCTCAACAAATAGCAAAAGAAGCCTTTGAACTTGCTGCACAAAAATTGCCGATAGCTACAAAGTTTGTTGTTAGCAGAGATTATCAGGAAGCATAATATCAAATTAAACAGATGTCAAAGAAAATAGATTTTTTAAGAAGTTTAAGAGAAATGAATGAGGCCGATCTTAAAGCTAAGATCCAGGAAGATGAATTGCGTTTAAAGAAGCTGCATTTTGGCCATGCCGTTTCTCCATTGGAAAACCCAATGAATATACGGGCAGTTAGAAAAGACCTGGCCCGTTTAAAAACCGAATTAAAACAAAAGCAATTAGGTTCTAAATCCTAAATAATAAACAATGGTCGAAAGAAATTTAAGAAAGATAAGGGTTGGTGTAGTTTCCAGTAACAAAATGGATAAAACAATTACCGTTAAAGTTGAAAGGAAAGTAAAACATCCTATCTATGGGAAATTCGTTAAAAAGACAACCGGCTTTCATGCGCATGATGAAAAAAATGAGTGCAGTATTGGCGACATTGTTCGTATAATGGAATCAAGGCCTTTAAGCAAAACCAAGCGTTGGAGATTAGTAGAAGTTGTTGAGAAAGTTAAATAATATTTACAGATTTCAGATTGCAGATTTGAAATTCAGGAACTAATTGATTTTCGATTGAAGGTTAATCTTAAATCTAAATCTAAAATCTAAAATCGAACTAAAATGATACAGCAAGAAAGCAGGCTAAACGTAGCTGATAATAGTGGAGCAAAAGAGGTTCTTTGTATCCGTGTATTAGGTAACTCAGGACAAGACTACGCCGGTATCGGTGATAAGATTGTTGTATCAGTTAAAGATGCTCTTCCTGCCGGTGGAATAAAAAAGGGAACGGTAAGTAAAGCTGTTATTGTAAGAACAAAAAATAAATTGCGCCGCAGGGATGGTTCATATATTCGTTTCGATGATAATGCCGTTGTGCTTTTGAATGCAGCAGATGAACCAAGGGGAACAAGGATTTTTGGGCCAGTAGCCCGGGAACTCCGTGATAAAGGTTATATGAAGATTATTTCACTTGCCCCCGAAGTATTATAATGTATATTTGCACCCCTAAAATGGTGCTATTAATAAGTAGCATAAAAGACAATAATTGTCAAAAAAATGAAGACGAGATTTAAACCGAAGTTTCATATTAAAAAAGGCGATTCCGTGGTTGTTATAACCGGGGATGATAAAGATTTGAAAAAGCCCCGAAAGGTGTTAGCTATTTTGACTGAAAAGAATCGTGTTTTGGTTGAAGGCGTAAACATTGTTACCAAACATACCAAGCCTTCTGCGCAAAATACCAAAGGAGGAGTTATAAAAAAAGAAGCACCTATCGCTATTTCAAATGTGATGGTTTGGGATGCAAAATCTTCCGGACCAAGCAAAATAAAACGTACCAGGGAAAATGGTAAATTAGTTAGAACAGCAAAAAAATCAGGGGAGGTAATTATATAATGAGCTCAGTAAAATATACTCCGAGATTAGCAGAGAAATACCGGAAAGATGTGGTACCTGCTTTAATGAAAAAATTTTCTTATAAAACAGTAATGCAAGCGCCAAAGCTTACAAAAATTTGCCTTAACCGCGGTGTTAATGGTGCTGTGGCTGATAAAAAATTAATTGATATATCAATAGATGAATTAACTATGGTTACTGGTCAAAAAGCCGTACCCACTATGTCTAAAAAAGATATTTCAAATTTTAAGTTGCGTAAGAATATGCCCATCGGCGCAAGAGTTACTTTACGTGGAGTTAACATGTATGAATTTTTAGACAGGCTTGTTTCTGTTTCCCTTCCCAGGGTTCGGGATTTTAAGGGAATTAGCGACAAATCATTTGATGGAAGAGGAAATTATACATTGGGAATTACAGAACAAATTATATTTCCGGAGATTGATATTGATAAAGTAAATAAAATAACCGGTATGGATATAACTTTTGTTACATCTGCAGATACTAATGAAGAGGCATTTGAATTATTAAAAGAATTAGGAATGCCCTTTAAAAACATTAAAAAATAAAAAATATTCCAGTTATCTCTCCATTGGATGAGGAATTGGGGTGAGGTTAAAATTATGGCAAAAGAATCAGTTAAAGCAAGACAAAGAAAGCGTGTAAAAATTGTTGCCGTATATGCACAAAAAAGGGCTGCATTAAAAGCCGCAGGAGATTATAAAGCATTGGATCTTCTTCCAAAGAATGCATCCCCTGTCCGGTTAAAAAATCGTTGCCAGCTTACAGGCAGGCCACGTGGTTATATCAGGCATTTTGGTGTTTCAAGAAATATTTTTCGTGATATGGCATTGCAGGGGAAAATTCCCGGAGTTAGAAAAGCAAGCTGGTGACCCCTATCCCCTAAAGGGGAAATGGAGAAATAAATAATAAAATTTAAAAACAAATACTCCTTCGGGAGTTGGAGGCAAACAAAATGGTTACTGATCCGATAGCAGATTATTTAACAAGAATTAGGAATGCTCAAATGGCTAATCACAGAATTGTTGAAATTCCTGCAAGTAATTTAAAAAAACGTTTAACGGAAATCCTGTACGATAAAGGCTATATTTTAAAATATAAATTTGAAGACGATAATAAGCAAGGCTTAATTAAAATAGCATTGAAGTATGACCCTGCTACTAAATTGCCTGCCATTCATAGTTTGGAAAGAGTGAGCCGCCCCGGTTTACGTACATATTCTAAACCTGGTGAATTTAAGCGTGTAAAAAATGGTTTAGGTGTGGCTATTGTTTCTACTTCAAAAGGGATAATGACTGATAAGGAAGCAAAGGCGCAAAATGTAGGTGGTGAGGTATTATGTAATATTTATTAGGGTAGCCCCTATCCCCTAAATGGGAAGAAGAAAGCAAATAAGAATTTTAAGTGATTAGATAATTAAGCCTTAGTCGTGGCTGAACACAGATCAATATTTATAAAATAAAAACTAAACCGGCTATGTCAAGAATTGGGAAAAATCCTGTACCAATAACAAGTGGAGTAAACGTAACGGTGGGTGCAGATAATGTAATTACAGTTAAAGGGCCAAAAGGAGAATTGAAACAATCAGTAGACAGAGATATTAAAGTTGAAGTTAAAGATAATACAGTTTTGTTCGTTCGCCCTACTGACCAGATACGGCATAGGGCCATGCATGGCCTATATCGTTCATTGGTAAATAATATGGTTAAAGGTGTTACAGAAGGCTATTCAAAAAAACTGGAGCTTGTGGGTGTAGGTTATAAAGCAACCAACCAGGGTAACCTTCTTGATCTTTCTTTAGGATATTCCCATAACATACTTTTTGAAATCCCTAAGGAGTTAAAAGTTACCACTGCCCAGGAAAAAGGGCAAAATCCTATGATAACTTTGGAGAGTATTGATAAACAGTTATTAGGTCAGGTTGCTGCAAAAATACGCAGCTTACGTAAGCCCGAGCCATATAAGGGAAAGGGTGTTAAGTTCGCAGGTGAAGTGTTACGGAGAAAAGCTGGTAAGTCAGCAGGTAAGTAAAACCCCCTTCCCCTAAAGGGGTAAAATTGGAAGAAAACAATTATAAAAGAATTATAAAATAAAAGTCTCCCTTTAGGGAGGTTGGAGGGTTTAAAAATGGATTCAAAAAGTAATGCAAGAAGGAAGATAAGATACCGTATCAGGAAAAAAATAAGAGGGAATGAAACTAAACCCCGTTTGAGTGTTTTTAGAAGCAATATGGAAATCTATGTTCAACTGGTGAATGACGAAACCGGAACTACAATAGCCGCGGCTTCTTCAAAAGAAAAAGATATCGTTGCACAAAAAGTAAATAAAGTTGAAAAGAGCAAGCTTGTAGGTGCGGCTGTTGCGAGAAAGGCCTCTGAATTAGGTATTAAAGAGGTGGTTTTTGACAGGGGCGGTTATGTTTATCATGGCAGAATAAAGGCAGTTGCTGAAGGTGCCAGAGAGGGTGGGCTTCAATTTTAGATTGCAGGTAGCGATCATGATTTAATATCATATCGTAAAATGTATTGATCTAAAATCTAAAATTTAAATTTAAATCGGCTATAAATGCTAAAATCAAATACAACAAGAGTAAAGGGGAACGAACTGGAGCTTAAAGAGAAAGTGGTTTCTATAAATCGTGTAGTTAAAACAACTAAGGGAGGCCGTGCATTTAGCTTCTCTGCCTTAGTAGTAGTCGGGGATGGTAAGGGTGTTGTAGGTCAGGGCTTGGGAAAAGCCAAAGAAGTTCAGGAAGCTATTTTAAAAGGAATTGACGATGCTAAAAAAAACCTG
This sequence comes from Ginsengibacter sp., assembly GCA_039922095.1. GTDB lineage: Bacteria > Bacteroidota > Bacteroidia > Chitinophagales > Chitinophagaceae > Ginsengibacter. Next base: position 10,886 of record JBDSAQ010000307.1, read on the forward strand.
ATCAAAGTACCAATAATGCATGGCACTATTCCCCATGAGCAGTTGTCTAAAGAAGGCGCTGCAAAGGTTTTAATAAAACCTGCAGCCCATGGAACTGGTGTAATTGCAGGTGGAAGCATGCGTGCTGTTTTGGAAAGTGCTGGTATTACTGATGTTCTTGCAAAATCACTTGGTTCTGCAAATCCGCATAATGTGGTTAAGGCAACAGTAAAAGCCCTTGCAACTTTAAGAGAACCGATTGCGGTTGCTAAAACAAGAAATATTTCTTTAAAAAAAGTGTTTAATGGATAAGATTTAGTCAGCAGTCAATAGTCATATTACATTAAGAACCCCTTAATGACACATGACCAATGATTCAGAACTCTACAACAATCAATAAGAATAAAATGAACCGAATTAAAGTAACACAGATAAAGAGCGGAATAGATCGTTCGGAGAGGCAAAAATTAACTTTACAGGCTTTAGGCTTAAACAAGTTGAATGCATCTAAAGAAGTGGAAGCTACTCCTCAAATATTAGGAATGATAAAAAAGGTGAATCATTTAATAAAGGTTGAAGAAGTCAGTTAGTCATAAGTCAATAATCAAATTGACCAGTGACCTAATGACTACTAAAAAATAGTTACTAATAAAGCAAAGCGAGGGGTGATACCCCGTTAAGTACAAAATCAAAATAAGTAAAATGCAATTACACAATTTAAGACCTGCAGTTGGTTCTACGCATAAGGAAAAGAGAATAGGTCGTGGTGAAGCTTCAGGTAAGGGAGGCACTTCTACAAAAGGAAATAAAGGCGGACAAAGCAGAACCGGGTATAAAATTAAAATGGCTCACGAAGGTGGCCAGATGCCAATTCAGCGTAGACTTCCCAAACGTGGGTTCAAAAATAATAATCGTATAGAGTATAAAGTGTTTAATCTTGGCCAGATTGATCAGCTAATTGAAAAGTATGGTTTAACAGAATTCAATCCGGAAAGTCTTTACATCAATAATTTAATTAGCCAAACTGATAGAGTTAAAATATTAGGTAACGGCGAGCTTAAAACACTTATTCCATTTAAAGTAAATGCTGTTACACAAAAAGCAAAAAGCGCTATTGAATCAGCCGGTGGTATCGTTGAGATAGTAAAATAGTCTGGAAGTATTTATCGCAACATCGTATGAAGAAATTTATTAAAACAATTAAGAATATCTGGAGCATTGAAGAGCTTAGAAGTAAGATATTAACTACATTGTTATTGATATTAGTATATCGTGTAGGCTCTCACATAGTACTTCCCGGAATAGATCCTAATCAGTTAACTAATTTAGATAAAAGCACTAAAAGCGGCATGCTTGGCTTGCTTGATGCTTTTGTGGGTGGGGCCTTTTCAAAGGCATCTATTTTTGCATTGGGTATAATGCCCTACATCTCTGCCTCAATTTTTATGCAGCTGATGACCATACTGGTGCCGCAGATTGCAAAAATTCAAAAGGAAGGGGATAGCGGAAGAAAAAAGATTAATCAATGGACCCGTTATCTTACTGTAATAGTTACGGCTTTCCAGGCCGCGGCATATATTGGATTTTTAAGAACTTCAAACGCAGAGGCCTTATTGCCTGCATACTCAGCTTTTTTCTGGCCATCAACATTAATAATTCTAACGGTAGGTACTTTGTTCGTTATGTGGCTGGGAGAAAAAATAACTGACAAAGGGTTAGGTAATGGTACTTCAATAATTATAATGGTAGGTATTCTCGCAAGATTACCTCAAAATTTTTGGCAGGAGTTTATAGCCAAGCAAACCCGTGGCGGTGGTGGCTTATTAATATTTTTGGTGGAGATAGCAATTCTTATAGCGATAATTTTAGGACTGATTGTTTTAGTACAAGGCGTAAGAAAAATTCCTGTAAACTATGCCAAGCAAATTGTTGGCAACAGGCAGTTTGGTGGTGCCAGGCAGTTTCTACCACTAAAAGTAAATGCTGCGGGTGTAATGCCTATAATTTTTGCACAGGCCATCATGTTTCTTCCAACTATTTTTGCCGGGTTTCAAACGTCAGGCACAGGTTGGATTACTTATTTTACCGATCATAGCAATTTTGTATATATGATCGTGTATTCAGTGATGGTAATAGGATTTACTTTTTTGTATACTGCTTTAATTTTTAATCCTAAGCAAATGGCTGATGATCTCAAACGCAGCAATGGTTTTATTCCCGGCGTAAAGCCAGGCCAGCCAACGGCAGATTATATTGGAACCATCATGGATAGAATTACTTTACCAGGAGCAGTGTTACTTGCAATTGTTGGTATTCTCCCCGGTATTGCACAACGGATGGGGGTTACACAAGGCTTTGCTACTTTCTTCGGGGGTACTTCTTTACTTATTATGGTGGGTGTGGTTTTAGATACTTTGCAGCAAATTGAGACGCAATTATTAATGCGACAGTATGATGGTTTAATGAGTAGTGGAAGAATACAAGGCCGGCAAACTGTAGCCCCTGGAGTAACGGGCAGTTAATGTCTGAAGCCTGATTATGAGAGAATAGAATTTACAGGGAATAGAATTTATAAGAATTGAATATTTTCGCTCAGCATTGTCTGAGCGTTTTCATTCCCTCTTTTTTGAATAGGGGTTTGGGGTAGGTCAAAATTTAGTAAATGATAAATTATAAAACATCCGAAGAAATTGAATTGATAAGACAAAGCTGTTTACTGGTCGGTGATACTATTGCTGAAATTGCTAAAATAATTAAACCGGGAGTTACAACACTAAAACTAGATATTACAGCAGAACAGTACATTCGGGATCATGGTGCTGTTCCCTCTTTTAAGAATTACAGGAATTTTCCTTTCACGTGTTGTATATCTGTAAACGATGCGGTTGTGCACGGCTTTCCTACAAATGAAGCTTTAAAAGAAGGTGATGTTATTTCAGTAGATATAGGAGCTTTTAAAAATGGATACCATGGTGATAGCGCATATACATTTGCTATACGTGATACCAGTGATGAAGTAAAACAATTAATGGCAGTTACCAGGGCATCTTTATACAAAGGGATTGAAAAAGCAATTTCAGGAAACAGGATTGGTGATATAGCTTTTGCAATACAGGAATATACCGAGCGTAAACATGGCTACGGCGTAGTTAGGGAATTAGTAGGGCATGGGGTTGGTAAAGATCTTCACGAAGATCCGCAAGTGCCTAATTATGGCAAAAGAGGCTCACTTGCCAAATTAAAAGAGGGGTTAGTTATTGCCATTGAGCCTATGATCAACATGGGTAAAAAAGACGTTTATAATGATGCTGATGGCTGGACGGTAAGAACAAAAGATCGTAAACCTTCAGCCCATTATGAGCATACAGTTTGTATTAGAAAAGGCAATCCGGATATACTATCTTCTTTTACTTCAATTGAAAATGCGGAGAAAGCAAATGAAAATTTAATTTCGGACTATTATAGTTTGAATTAATCGGATGTTTCATCAAATCTAATATTTAGTAAGGTGTAATTATTTTGTTTGCATCTTTAAAAGCCAGTTAAATCGGGAGATTACCTAACTCCCACAAATCTGTAACCTTTTTCCTCCTCAATTAACCTTAAATATTTTTTTTTCCGGACCAACACCCGTAATCACAAGGCTTTTCCATGACGATGGAAGTTTCGATTTTACCTGTGTTATTCCTTTATCTGTAATTTCCAAGCCCCCAAAGCCCATAAGCATACTTTGGATAAGCCCTCCGGCGCCTGTTGCAAAATAAGGATTGGTTCCTTTTTTTGTTTCAGCAATTACATTAAATGGAGGGTTCAAATTTGATACATAGCCATCCTTAAACCAATGAAATGCTTTTTCACCATCACCCAACCTTGCATATAAAAGTGCAAATACTGCCTGTGTCATTGCAGGGGTACCCACATCGGGCAAACGGGTTTCATAATACTCAAGGTCTTTTTTTATTTGTGCCGGGTTAGTAATTTCTTTTAATGGATAAGCCAGTAAATTAACATCGGCCTGTTTAATTTTTTCGCCGTCATAAGAGGAGTGTTCTTTTGTAGTGCCTCTGATTATTATTGTTTCAATTATCTGTATAGATCAATTTATTTTTTTGTCCGATAAACAATAATGTTTTTGTATGCGGAATTATTATATGAATTTCTCTCATTCCATATTCCCTGTCAAATGGTTTTTTTAAATTAAGCCCGTTAGATTTATTTTTTATATTCTCCCATATTTGTTCAATATCATCTACTTCAATATAGAACTCCATTTCGCCAATCACTGAACCTGCCGGCAAAATATGAATAGTTGAATTATCCCTTGATAGAATAGCATAAGTTTTCTGATCCATTAAAATTTTAAAGTCAAGTAAATTATGAAAAAACAAAACTGTTTCCTTTATATCAAAGGAAGGTATCATCGGACTTATATGTATTGCCCTGTACATCTTATATAGTTTTAAGTAAGCTTGTAATCACGATAAATAAAGCTCAAAATATAATTTCTTTAAATCTATCTGTATTTAAAAAAATCATCTATTCTTTTCTTTTGTCTTAAGTGATGTCGAAAATGCATTTCAGCAAACTGAAACCATTCTTTCGCATTAAAATAGTTTAATCCGGGATGTTTTGTTTTGCCTTTAAATGTAGTTTTTGAAATCAATAATTCAATATTATTAATTTCATCTTTTAGTTTCATCAAACAACCCATTAGCTTTTTCTTATTACCAGGTTGTGGCTTATGAAGATTTGCAGGTGCTCCTTCAATTAGTTCATCGGGAAAACTATTATTGAGAAACATTGTTTTAGCAGCAGGAGATACTTGTTCACTTACATTATCATTTGTAAAAAGGCAAATTTTTATTTGTTCAAAATAAT
>JBDSAQ010000308.1:0-2721 GCA_039922095.1 Ginsengibacter sp.
TCCCAATATGCAAGGCAGGTGGCCTGGGCTGGTAAAGACTATGCAAAGAACCCGGCAGGTACTGAAGAAACAGTAAAAAGCTTAAGAGTGGTTGAAGTAAAAGCATACTATAAATCACTCTTAACAAAATCAAGAATGGTGATAGTTGTTGTAGCAGATCTTGACAGGGCAACACTGGAGAAGAAAATTGGTACAATGTTATCTGCGATACCCGATGGCAAGCCTTTCCAATTAAAAAAACAAACATATTCCCCAAAACAAAACACATTTGTAAGCGAGAAAAAAGATTATGCAACTAATTATATCCAGGGTGTAACTGGGGCACCTTTACCCGGCAGTACTGAATACAATGCATTTATGATAGCGATGAGAATTTTTAGAGATCGCAACTTTTTAGAAGTACGCACTAATAATGGCCTTTCTTATGCGCCACGTACTTTATTTGATGATGGTGTTTCTCCAACGGCTAACATAATGGTTTCCACAACTAATCCCAATAAGTATGTTGGGGTAGTTCAAAGTCTTATTAGTAAGATTAAGAAAGAGGGATTTACGCCCGATGAAATTAAAAACATGAAAAGCACTTATATCACCCGCTTTTATTATAACCAGGAAACCAACAACGCTCAGGCAGGTTCGCTTGCAACTTACGAAGTATTACATAATGATTGGCATAAAGCTTTAAACATGAATGAGGATCTTAAGAAAGTAAATGTAGCTGACGTGAATAATGTGTTTAATAAATATGTAACAAACCTAACATGGGTTTACCAGGGAAATCCTGAACAGGCAGATGTAAAATTATTTACAGGAGCTATGACACAACAAAAGTTGCCACCTTCAAAAGTAAAAAGTAAAGTGAATAATTAAAAAGTTAGAAAAAGATAATAAATCTCTATGATAAATAATTTATATTACTATCTTTACATCATTAAGCCCTTGCTTACATAATTGAATTACTAATTACTTTCCTCAACACATCCTTTTCCTACAACATTGATTAACTAAATCCTTTATTTGTGATCTATCACAAGGCTGATAAATAATTATTATACGTTTATAAGGCCTTCTAAAAATACCATTTGGCTCTTAAAAAAAAATCTTAATAAACTTTTGTCAGTTAATCAAATAGTCTTTATTTTAGAGTTACGTAAATTTTACTTATGAATAAAAAAATACCATCACTATTATTTGCAATTGGGCTTTTTACAGCTCAAACTGCTTTAGCACAACTGAACATAAATGGCGCCCAGTTTTTTATAGAAAGCGGGGCTGAGGTTACGGTTCAGGGTAACTTAACAAGTACAGTAGATATTTTAGGGCCCGGTAAAATTGTATTGAAGGGCACCGCCAATCAGGATGTAAATATGGGCGGCTTTACTATTCCAAACCTTGTACTTGACAATAGTGCAAATGTTACGCTTACTGGAAGTGCAAGAATCGGTAGCAGCTTATTATTTACTAATGGTAAAATATTAGCAGGCAACTTCAATTTAAATTTAGCAGATGCTGCTACTGTAAGTGGAATGGGTACCGGCAAGTTTATAGAAACAAACGGAACCGGCCAGGTTATGAAAGAAATTACTGCAAATGTTGCCTCCACTGAAATACCCGTAGGTGCAGGTGCCGATTATCGTCCGGCATTTATAACTACTTCCGGAACTTATAGCACCGCGAGAGTTGGTGTAAGAGTGCTTGCTACTCCGGATCCTAACAAACCACCTTCTTTGACAGATTATATTATGGCCTACTGGCCCATAACAAGAACAGGCGTAACCGGTACGGTAACTGTGGCGGGACAATATATTGATGGGGATATCACTGGTACAGAAACAAATCTGAGAGGCTATTATTTCAATGGAACAGACTGGAGTTCTGCCACTGAAACTCATACACCTGCAAGCAACCGGGTATCGGCTTCTATTGTTGCCAATGGCAATCTATCTGCACTGGATAAATTTGATTTAGTAAAAGCCAAAGTATTTTTGCAGGGGCCGTACAATACAACTACTGGGGTTATGAGTGAGGCTTTAAGAACATATCTTCCAAATACTGATCCTTATAGAGTCGCTCCATATAATACCACTTTTACGCATGTAAATAATTCAATAGCCGAAACTGTCATTGGAACTCCATTTTCGGATCATGCCACTGATGATAATATAATTGACTGGGTATTTCTTGAATTGAGAAATACAACAGTAGGAAATCCGGGAGCTAATATAGTAGAGACCAGGAGTGCCTTGATACAACGTGATGGTGATATTGTAGATGTTGATGGCGTGAGTCCTGTAACGTTTAATAATGTCCCTTCAGCAAATTATACAATTGCTGTTCGTCATAGAAATCATTTAGGAGTAAGTACTGACCCGGTAACCTTAACTCCTTCTTTAGGAGAAGCAAGATCCACCGCTCCTCTTGTTGATTTTACAACTGCAACTGATGCACAAATATTTGGTACATCCACCGCTTTTAAAATTGCCACAGGAAATAAGGTGGTACTTTGGGCGGGTGATGCAGATGTTAATGGGCGACTTAAATACGGCGGTGCTCCAAATGATCCAAATAGGGTACAAACACAAGCATTGACCTTTCCAGGCAACACCTCAGGTTCTTATACCTATAACAATGCAATTGGATACTTCAGCGGTGATATAAATATGGATAGCAGGGTAAAATTTGCAGGAAGTTTAAATGACGTCAATATTATTCAAACAAATG